>JASHSR010000271.1 GCA_030038645.1 Gammaproteobacteria bacterium | reverse complement strand
GAGGGAAGCGGCGGCGCGTAGTTCGTGCTTCTCCACGGTTGCTGATGACCCTCAACGTGCGCCCCGGGTTCCCGCACCGCTATAAATTCGTTTCGGACGGCGAGCGGAGGGCAATGACGTGCTCGAGTTATATCACCACGGCTCCTCGGCCTGTGCTGCCAAGGTCCGCCTCGTACTCGAGGAGAAATGCCTGCCCTGGACCGGGCACGTTGTCGATATTCTGCGAGGTGAGCAGTTTCGACCCGAGTTCGTGGCGCTGAACCCGAAGGCCGTAGTCCCGGTGCTCGTTCACGATGACTGGGTACTCTGCGAGTCTACCGTGATTTGCGAGTACCTGGAGCAGGCATTCCCCACCAATCCCGTCTATCCCCGCTCGGCCCGAGGGTGCGCCGCGGTCCGACTGTGGACCAAGGCGGTAGACGAAGAGCTGCACCCCGCCTGTTCCGCGATCACGTACATCGCATCGCATCGGTATACGATCTTGCGCAACGGCGTGGGAAGCTTCGAGGAGTTCCTGAAACAGGGCGGCTCGGAGGGTGCCGCGGCGCGACGGCTGAAGTGGGAATGGATCCAGAAGGGGATCGAGGCGCCCGGCGCCGCCGAGCGGATTCGGCTATACGACAGCTACATGCAGAAGATGGAGCGGGCGCTCGGCTCCGGCGACTGGCTGGTCGAGAATCGCTTCTCCATGGCGGACATCGCCATGGCACCTTACGTAAACCGGCTAGCGGGACTTGCGATGGAGGGTCTCTGGCAGAACGGACGCTTGCCGCGCCTCGAGGCATGGTTCGCCCGAATGCGGGCGCGGCCCGCCTTCCAATCGGCGCTGGTGCAATGGTTGCCCGAAGACCTCGCAATCGAGATGCGAACCCATGGCGGGCAGGCCTGGCCTGAGATCCGCGGGCTTCTCGGGATTTGCTGACGGCCGGTGGAGGAGGCTGAGTTCAGCGGCCCGCTGGCCATCGGTCGCCACCGATCAATTGCTGATCCAGCCACGTGGTGCCCACCTCGCGCACCTGTCGCGCACGCTCTCGCGACCTCGTGAACTCTGAGCGCCGTACGACTGCTCCGGGCGTCGCTCGCGGCAGCTCTGCTCCTTCAGCAACTCCTCCCTCTGCCAACACTCCCGCCACGGCATTTGCGTACCTCGTCCGCCAGCCGTCCCGTTCCAAGGCGGAGCCGTGCTCGGATTAGGCACATGTGCGTATTCTTGCCCGGTATTTCCGGTGCAAAGATGCGCCGAGCGATTGAAGAGCATCCCTCCTGGAGCACCCGCTGCGCCGCGCGTCTCCTCGAGGGTGTGCACGCTCGCCACACCGGGAGGTGATCGATGTCCAGCTTGGCCATGGAGTCGCAAGGACATGCGGGGGACGGCATGGATGAGGCGGCTGAAGCCGCTCCGGCGCCGGGACGTGTCGTTGCCGTCCATGGATCGGTGGTCGATGTGGCGTTCCCGGGTGGCCGGTTGCCCGCGATCAATGACGCGGTGGCGATCGACTGGAATCTAGGGCCTGCGCTCATCGCGGAGGTTCAACAGCACCTCGATGCGCGGCGCGTGCGCCTCGTCGTGCTGGCCGGCACCGGCGGTTTGAGACGCGGGACGCCCGCCCGCGCGCTCGGCGCGCCGATCCAGGCGCCCGTCGGAGAGGCCGTGCTCGGCCGCCTGCTCAATGCGATCGGCGAGCCCTCGGATCGCGGAGCCCCTCTGCCGGCCGATACGCCGCGGCGTCCCATTCACGCTCCGGCTCCACCGCTCGTGCGCCAGGGCGCCGCACGCGAGATCTTCCACACCGGGATCAAAGTCATCGATCTGCTCGCGCCGCTCGTAAAGGGGGGCAAAGCGGCGATGTTCGGCGGTGCCGGCGTTGGCAAGACGGTCCTCATCATGGAGCTCATTCGGACCACGGTCGAGCGTCACGCCGGTATCTCCGTATTCGCGGGGATCGGCGAGCGCTCGCGCGAGGGCCACGAGCTGCTCCTCGAGCTGCGCGCATCGGGCGTGCTCGCGCGAACCGCGCTCGTGTTCGGACAAATGAACGAGCCGCCCGGCGCCCGCTGGCGCGCAGGCCTCACGGCGCTCGCCGTCGCAGAGCACTTCCGCGACGGCGGCCATCAGAACGTGCTGCTGCTCATCGACAACGTCTACCGGCTCGTCCAGGCCGGAGCCGAAGTGTCCGGACTGCTGGGCCGGCTGCCCTCGCGCGTCGGCTATCAGCCGACCCTCGCGAGCGAGATCGCGGAGCTCGAGGAGCGCATCACCTCGGTCGCGGGCGCCGCGATCACCTCGATCCAAGCGGTCTACGTGCCGGCCGACGACTTCACCGATCCGGCGGTGGCCGAGATCTTCAGCCACCTCGACTCCTCGATCGTGCTGTCGCGCGAGATGGCGAGCGAGGGAATGTATCCGGCGGTCGATCCGCTCGCCTCCTCCTCGAGCCTGCTCGATCCGCGCCTCGTCGGGCAGAGGCACTTCCAAATGGCGCAAGACGTCCGCAAGACGATCGCCCATTACCGCGAGCTTCAGGAGGTCATCGCGCTGCTCGGCATCGAGGAGCTGTCCGAGGCGGACCGCACCGCCGTCAAGCGCGCGCGGCTGCTCATGCGATTTCTCACCCAGCCGTTCATGGTGACGGTGCCGTTCACCGGCAAGCCGGGACGCACCGTCGAGCTCGAAGCGACGCTCGCCGGCTGTAGCGCCATTCTGGACGGCGCCGCCGACGGCTGGGCCGAGAGCTCTCTCTACATGGTCGGGGACATCGGTGAGGCGCGGCAGCGGGAAGCCGCGTCGAAGGCGGGCGGACGATGAAGCTCGTCGTGACCACGCCTCTCGCCGTCGTCGTCGAGATGGATGGCGTGACGCACGTCAGGGCGGAGGACTCGAGCGGATCTTTCGGCGTGCTCGAGGGCCACGCCGATTTCATGACCGTCCTCGACGTATCGGTGCTGAGCTGGCACCAAGCGGACGGAGCCGAGCATTACGTCGCCGTGCGCGGCGGCATGCTCGAAGTGCGCGGCGGCCATTCGGTCGCCGTCGCGACGCCGGAAGCGGTGACCGGCGACGATTTGCGCCTGCTCGAGTCGGAGGCTCTCGCGCGCTTTCGCCAGCGGCTCGATGAGGAGCGGGCCGCCCGAATCGACGCTCAGCGGCTGCACCTCGCGGCGATCCGACAGATCGTGCGCCTGCTGAGACCCGAGCAAGGCGCCCCGGCGCCTGGTCGCAGCGTGCCGCCCGCCGGAGGAGCCGAGCCATGACGCGACCCGACGAGCGGCTCGACCCGCTGCGGCCGAATTCCCCGCCGCTCGATCCCGCTCCGCTCGATCCGCCGCCGCTCGATTCGCGGCGCCCGGATCCGCAGGGGCTCGACCGAGCCGTTCGCACGCGCCGCGAGCGCCAGGCGCGCGGTCGGCAGGAGGGCCGCCGCTCCATCGGGCAGGACCTCGCCCTGATCGGGGTGATCGGCTGGACGATCGTCGTGCCGACGCTCCTCGGCATCTTTGCCGGCCGCTGGCTCGATGGGCGGCTCCACACGGGGATCTTCTGGACGCTCGGACTGCTCGCGGCCGGACTCGCGCTCGGCTGCTCGCTCGCCTGGCAGAGGCTGCAGCGCCCATGAGCTCGCAATCGCTCGACGGGAACGTCGCCGCTCTGGCCGCGGTCTGCGCCGCCGGGATGTTGTTCGGTTGGGGCTACTTCGAGGCTCTGCGCCGCTCCGTCGCGCGCTATGGCTCGCGCAAAGGCCGAGCCGCGAGCGTCGCGTTGACCGCCGGCCGCTTGCTCGCCGCGGTGGCGCTTTTCGGCGCCGCGGCGCGCCTCGGCGCGTTGCCGCTCCTCGTTACGCTTCTGGGCTTCCTCGTGGCGCGCAGCCTCGCGCTGCGCGCGGCACGGAGGGCGCTCTGATGCATCCCACTCCGCACGCCTCTCCGCTCGCCGCCGTGACGGCCTTCCACGTAGGCTCGCTCGCCATCGCCCGACCGGTCGCCACGACGTGGGCGATCATGGCCGTGCTCGGCGGCGGGTCCTGGCTCCTGACGAGGAGACTCGCCGCGCGGCCCGGGCGTCTGCAAGTCGCGCTCGAGCTGATTGTCGCCGGCATCGAAGACCAGATCGAGGAGGTGCTGCGCCGGAGCGGCCGACCCGTTCTGCCGCTCCTCGGCACGCTCTTCCTGTACCTGATCTTCGCCAACCTCTGCGGATTGCTGCCGGCCGTCGAGGCGCCGACGGGGCGGATCGAGACCCCGGCCGCATTGGCGCTCATCGTGTTCTGCGCGGTGCATTACTACGGCGTGCGCGCGAACGGGATCGTCGGTTATCTCAGGACCTTCGCGAGACCCAAGCTCATCATGCTGCCGCTCAACATCGTCTCGGAGGTGACCCGGACGTTCTCCCTCATGGTGCGCTTGTTCGGGAACGTCATGAGCGGAGAGTTCCTGATCGCGCTCGTGATGGCCCTCGCGGGCCTGTTCGTGCCCATCCCGCTCATGGCGCTCGAGGTGCTCGTGGGCGTGGTGCAGGCGTACATCTTCTCAGTCCTCGCAACGGTATTCATCGGTGCGGCCGCCGGCGGCATCGAGCAAACGTGAAGGGAAAGCCATGGACCCCAAGATCATCAGCATCATCGGCGCGGCGCTCGCGGTCTCGATCGGCTCCATCGGACCGGCGCTCGGTGAAGGGCGCTCCGTCGCCGCCGCAATGGACGCCATCGCCCGCCAGCCCGAGTCGGCCGGAACGATATCGCGCACGCTGTTCGTCGGGCTCGCGATGATCGAGACGATGGCGATCTACTGCCTGGTCATCGCCCTGCTCCTGCTCTTCGCCAATCCCTACGCCTGAGGCCCGATGCGCATCGACTGGCATACGCTCCTGCTGCAGGCGGCGAACTTCGCGGTTCTCGTGTGGCTGCTGCAGCACTTCCTCTACCGCCCGGTGCTGCGGCTGGTCGATGCTCGGCGGGCCGAGATCGACAAGCAGTACCGCGAGGCTCACGCGGCGGAGGCCGAAGCGAAAGAGCGCCTCGCCGCCGTGAACTCCCGGCGCGCCGCAATCGACGCCGAGCGATCGCAGGTGCTCAAGGCGGCGGCGACGGAGGCGGAGAGCGCCGCGGCGACGCGCGGCGCGGCGGCGGAGCGCCAAGCCGCGGCGCTGCTCGAGGAGGCGCGCAAGAGCCTCGCCGCCGAGCGCAAGCAAGCTCTCGCCGAGGCGCGGCGGGCCGCGCTCGATCTCTCGGCCGCATTCGCCCGGCGGCTGCTCGAGGAATTTCCTCCGAGCCTGCGCAGCGAGGCCTGGCTCGAGCGAATCTGCGCGCATCTGGCAAAGCTGCCGCCCGAGAAGCGCGAGGCCCTGATCGGCCAATTATCGGGCGCCGCGCCGCCCGCCGTCGCGACCGACGCGCCGCTGCAGGTCGACACCACCGCACCGCGCCGGGCCGTCACCGCCGAGACGCCCGCAGTGGCCACCGCCGCGGGGCTCCAGGTCGCGACTGCCGAGGCGCTTCCGCCGGAGGTCCTTCAGCGCTGGCGCGGGAAGCTCTCCGCCGCGCTCGGCGGCTGCGCCGTCTCATTCGCCGTGGACCCGGCCCTCGGCGCCGGGGCGGAATTGCACTTCCCCGCCGCGACGCTGTGCTTCTCGCTGCGGAGCGCGACGGCCGCGCTCCGCGCCGAGCTCGAGCAGCCTGCGAGCGCCTCCCCGACACCCGGCGGCTCGCAGCCGCTCGGCAGCTCGCCCGCACCGCCGAGCTGAGACGGGCCATTCTCATGCCGACGCTCTCAGAGGACGTGCGCAAGTGGGCGGAAGACAGCCGCCGCCGGATCGAAGACTCACCGATCGTCCCGCGCGCCGAGGCGATCGGCCGGGTGGCTCAAGTCGGCGACGGCGTCGCGACCGTGACCGGGCTCACCGAAGCGCGGCTCGATGAGCTGCTCGTGTTCGAGCACGGCACCCGCGGCCTCGCGGTCGATCTCGGCGAGGAGGCCATCGGCTGCGTGCTGCTCGGCGACACCGCCGCGATAAACGCGGGCACCGTCGTTCGTGGCACCGGAGAAGTCGCCGCAGTGCCGGTCGGAGACGCGCTCCTCGGGCGGGTGGTCGACGCGCTCGGCGCGCCGCTCGACGGCGGAGAGCCGATCGTGGCGGAGCGCTTCGCGCCGATCGAGAGCCCGGCGCCCGCCATCGTCGAGCGCGCGCTGGTGGACCGCCCGCTCGCCACGGGGCTTCTCGTCGTCGACGCGACGGTTCCGCTCGGCCGCGGGCAGCGCGAGCTCATCATCGGAGACCGGGGCACAGGCAAGACCGCCATCGCGGTGGACACGATCATCAACCAGCGCGCGAGCGATGTGATCTGCGTCTACGCCGCGATCGGCCAGAAGTCCTCGTCCGTCGCACAAGTGATCGACGCCGTGCGGCGCCACGGCGCGCCGCAACGCTGCCTGTTCGTCATCGGCGAGGCCGACGCACCGCCCGGGCTTCAATGGATCACACCGTACGCCGCCTGCTCCATGGCCGAGCACTTCATGGCAAGCGGCCGCGACGTGCTCCTCGTGATCGACGATCTCACCAAGCACGCCGCGGTGTACCGCCAGATCTCGCTCCTGCTGCGCCGGCCGCCCGGCCGGGAGGCCTATCCGGGCGACATCTTCTACATCCACTCGCGGCTTCTCGAGCGCTCCGCCAAGCTCTCCCCCGAGCGCGGCGGCGGCTCGCTCACGGCCCTCCCGATCGCCGAGACTCAAGCCGGGAACCTGAGCGCCTACATTCCCACCAATCTCATCTCCATCACGGACGGCCAGATCTATCTCGATCCGAGCCTGTTCTACGAGAACCAGAAGCCGGCCGTCGACGTGGGCCGGAGCGTCTCGCGCGTGGGCGGCAAGGCCCAGGCGCCCGCGCTCAAGGCGTTCTCGGAGAGCCTGCGCCTCGAGTATGCGCAGTTCCTCGAGCTCGAGATCTTCACGCGATTCGGAACGATGGTCGATGAGCGGACGCGGAAGGTGATCGAGCATGGACGGCGCATTCGCGCGGCGCTCGAGCAGCGCCAGTTCGCGCCTCTCTCGCTCGGCGAGCAGGTCGCGCTCCTGCTCGCGGTGACCGAGCGCGTGCTGGACGAGCTGCCGCTCGAGCGCGTCGAGACCTTCAGGAGCGGACTCGGCGCCTGGCTCGCCGACCACTGTCCCGAGGTCCTGGACCTGAGCGACCGCTCGCCGCCGCCCTCCGGCGAGCTGCGTGCCCGGCTCGAGGCCGCCGTGCGCGCTCTCGCCCGCTCTCTCGCCGCGAGCGAAGGCGATTCGCCCGCGCCGGCCGCGGGAGCGAAGTGATGCGCCTCTCCGAGATCCAAGCCCGCGTCGCAAGCATGGAGGAGCTGCGGCGGATCGTCGGCGCGATGCGCGCGCTCGCGAGCATGCGGATGCAGGAGGCGCTGCGCGCGCTCGCGAGCGTGCGCCGGTACTCGGCGATCCTCGCGACGGCGCTCGGCGATGCGCTCATCCTCGCGCCGGAGCATTCGGCCGCACCGAAGGGCGCGCGGCGGGAGCGCCGCGCCCTCGTGCTCTGCGCGAGCGAGCACGGCTTCGTCGGAGGATTCAACGAGCGGCTGTGGAGCGCCGCCGAGCGGGACCTCGGCCCCGCGGATGCGCTCTTCATCCTCGGGACGCGCGGCGGCATGCTCGCGGAGGGGCGCGGCCGGCGGGCCCTGTGGACCTGTCCCATGGCGACGCGCCTCATGAGCGTGCCGGAAACCATCGGGCGGCTGACCGCCGAGCTCTACCGGCTCATCGCGAGCGGCGAGGTCACGCGAGCTCGGGTCATCTTCGCCCGCTGCGAGCGCGGCGGCGGCGCACCGGCGATCGAGACGCGCCTGCTCTTCCCTCTCGAGCTCGCGCGGCCGACTCGACGCCGAAGCCTGCTGCCGCCTCTGCACACGCTCGCGCCGGGGGCTCTGCTCGAGGGGCTGACGGCCGAGTACGTCTTCGCGCTGCTCACGGAAGCCGCGACGGAATCGGTCGCGAGCGAGAACGCCGCGCGCTTCGGCGCGATGGAGTCGGCCCTCGACAACGTGTCGAAGAAGCTCGGCCGATTGCAGCAGGACGCCCGCCAGGCGCGCCAGGAGGAGGTCACCACCGAGCTCCTCGACCTGGTGACCGGCGCGGAGGCCGCGCCGGCCGGAGATTTCCGGCAGCCGGCGGGAGGCTAATTCGCGCGCGACCGCCGCGCAGGCGCATTGGCGTCGCTCGCCTCAATGCGTATCATCCCCTCGTCCGCCCCGCCGCGCCGCAGAACATGCTTTCGCCCGAGCTGCTTCGCAACGTCCTGGAATCGGCGCCCGATGCGATCGTGATCGTCGATTCGGCCGGGTCCATCGTGTTCGCGAGCCGCCAGGTCGAGGGCCTGTTCGGCCACACCCCGGAGGCGCTGATCGGCGCGCGGATCGAGCGGCTGCTGCCCGAGCGCTTCCGGGAGGTGCACCTCGCTCACCGGCAAGGCTACAGCCGCAACGCCCGCGCGCGTCCGATGGGCGTCGACCTCGACCTCTATGCGCTGCGCAAGGACGGGACCGAGCTGCCCGTCGAGATCAGCCTGAGCCCGATCCACGACGGCGAGCGCATGCTCGTCGCGGCGGCCATCCGCGACGTGAGCGAGCGCAAGCGAATTCAGACCGAGCTCACTCAGGCCCGGGAGGAGGCCGATCGCGCCAATCAGGCCAAGAGCCGCTTCCTCGCGACCGCGAGCCACGACCTGCGCCAGCCCTTGCAGACGCTCTCCTTGCTCCATGGCACCTTGTGCAGGGTAGTGAAGGAAGCGACGGCGGGGGAGGCGGTGGCCCAGCAGGGCCAGGCGATCGAGGCCATGTCGCGGCTGCTCAACGCGCTGCTCGACATCAGCAAGCTCGAGTCCGGTGCCATCCGCCCCGATCCGACCGACTTTGCGGTGGCCACGCTGTTCGAGGAATTGCGCGGCGAGTTCGCGAGCCTCGCTGCCAGCAAGGGGCTCGACCTCAGCGTCGAGCCTGCGGCGCACCGCGTTCATTCGGATCCTTCTCTCGTCGGTCAGATCCTGCGCAATCTCGTGTCGAACGCCATCAAGTACACCCGGCAGGGCTCGGTGCAGCTACGCTGCCTCGCTCAGCCGGCCGCCGTGCGCATCGAAGTGGCCGATACCGGCGTCGGCATACCGGCGGACCAGCTGCCGTACATCTACGACGAGTTCTATCAGATCGGCGTGGCGAGCAATACCGCGCGGGAGGGCTACGGGCTCGGCCTGAGCATCGTGCACCGTCTCGTCGCCCTGCTCGGCCTGAAGCTCGAAGTCCACTCCGAGGTGGGCCGCGGGTCCATTTTCGCGTTGCGGCTGCCACCTGCGAGCGCGGCGCCCGGCGAGACGCGCTCCGCGCCCGCCGCGGCGGCAGCCGGCGCCGGCCAGCAGGCCTCCTCTCCGCGCATTCTTCTCGTCGACGACGACCTCGGGGTCCGCAACGCGACGGCCATGCTGCTCAACGTCGAGGGCTATCGCGTCGTCCAGGCGGCCTCGCTCAGCGAGGCCGTCCAAAGGGCCGCCGAGCAGCCGGCGATCGACCTGCTGATCACCGATTACCACCTGAGCGGCGGGGAGACGGGAGTTCAGGTCATCGCGGCCCTTCGCGAGATCGTCGGCGCGGGCCTGAAGGCCGTTCTCGTCACGGGCGATACATCCTCCACCATTCGCGACCTGAGGGCCGACGAGCGCATCCGTCTCGCGAGCAAGCCCATCAACGCCGACGAGCTCCTCGCGCTGCTCGCAGCGCTGCTCGCCTCCCGCTGACTCGCCGCCGCGCGCCGCTCCGCAACGGACTCTCTGCTCGCGATCTCGCGCCGCGCCTCAACGGCCGCTCTGCTCGCGGTCCCGCGCTGCGCCTCACCGAGCCTCCTGCTCGCGCTCGACCCGGCTCAAGACCTCATCGAGCGCATGGGAGTCGGTCGTATCGACGCGGATCACATCGATGCCCTCGTCCGGACTCAACGCCTCGAGATGCGCCGTCTGCCACTCGAGCACCGCCTCGTCCGCCTCGGAGGGATCGGTCTCGGCGCGGCCTCGTGCGAGGAGGCGCGCTCTGAGGACTGCCGCGGGCGTCGCGCAGCAGAGCAGATGCATCGGCGTCCCGAGGCGTTGCGCGAGCGCCGCGAATCGCGCCCGCTCCGCGCGGCGCAGGAACGTCGCATCGACGATCGACGAATAGCCGCCGGCGAGCACATCCTCGGCCGCGCGCGCGAGGTCGTCGTACACCGCGGAGCTCGCCTCGCTCGTGTACAGGCCCCCGCCCACTTTCGAGCGCGACCGCGCGAGCTCGCCGAGCCCCGCGAGCCGCTTGCGCTCCACGTCGGAGCGCAGGTGCACCGCCGACAGCCGCCGGGCGAGCGGGCGCGCGAGCCATGTCTTGCCGGAGCCGGAGAGCCCGTGCATGAGCAGCAAGAGCGGGCGCCGAGCGCTCAGCGACGCCGCGGCGTGAGAGAGGAGCCGGACGTGCTCGCGATGCAGGGCCTCCCGCTCGGCGCCGTCCGCCGCCTCGGCCGCGGTGAGCGCCGCGACCTTGGCGCGCACCAGCGCCCGGTGGGTCTCGTAGAGCCTGAGAACGCGGCAGGCGTGGTAGTCGCCGCTTTGCGCGAGGTATCCGCTGCGGAAGGCGTGGGCGAGCATGGGCCGGCCGCGGGCGCCGAGATCGCTCGACAAGCTGGCCACCTCCTCCGCCACGTCGATCCAGCGGAAGGCGGGCTCGAACTCGATGCAGTCGAAGGCCACGAGGCCGCCGCCGATGCGCACGACGTTGCGGCTGTGCAGATCTCCGTGGCATTCACGGACACGCCCCCCCGCGCGGCGCACGGCCATCCAAGGCACGGCGGCGGGGAGCCGGCTCTCGAGGCGCGCGCGCAGCGCGAGCACGTCCGCCGTGGTGCCAAAGGTCGCCGCGGCGCTCGCGCATTCCATGAGGTTGCGCACGAAGAGCGCCTGCACCTCGGCCGGACGACCCCAGGGGGCCATCTCGCCCGCCGCCGGCAGGCGCGCGTGGATCGTGGCGAGCCGGCGCCCGAACGTCTCGAGCTCGCGCGGCTCGATCCGCCGGCCCTCGAGCAGCCGGTCGAGCTCATCGCCGCTCGGGAATCTCCGCATGCGCACGGCGTGCTCCAGAACGCGGCCACGGCCGCCGATCCTCGCCTCGCCGTCGGCATCGACGATCTCGCAGACGTCGAGGTACAGGTCGGGCGCGAAGCGCTTGTTGAGACGCAACTCCTCCTCGCAGAAATGCTTCCTGAGCTCTGGCTCCCGTAGGTCGACGAAGGGGTAATGCACGGGCCGCTTGATCTTGTAGGCGAGCTCGCCCGCGAGCAGCACCCACGAGATGTGGGTCTCGATAAGCTCCACCGAGTTGACGGGATGCGGATAGGCTCGCGGGCTCAAAAGCCCTGCGAGGTGCTGCGGTAATCGATCGCTCATCGAGTCTCGCTTGCTCTACTCGGCGTGGAATGGATTTCGAGCCCTCGCGGCCCCCACTATGATGATCGTCGACATCGCCGGCCCACGCCATGCGTACTTTCCGAGCGCCACCGCCGGTCGCGACGTACGCAAAAGCCCGGATGTCGCGCGCGCTCCGGAGCGTGCAGCCTTGTGACACGAGGCGCCCAGCGCCGGGGAGCGAGCGATGACACTGAAGCTGCGGCGAATCCTGCTCTCCGTGGGCGACCCGCGGATCGCGCCTCGGGCCGCAATGCAAAAGGCGGCATCGATTGCCCGGGCCGCCGACGCTGAGATCGAGCTGTTTCACGCGCTGGAGGAGCTCTCCCCCGCGGCACGCGTGCGCGGGGCACGCGATACGGAAGCCGCAGGCGCCGGCCCCAGCACGGCGCGCGCACGGGCTTCGGCATCGAGCGGCCCGCTGCTGGCCGCGCGGCGGCGGCTCGAGCGCATGGCACGATCGTCGTTGCTCCGCGGATGCCGTATCCGCGTCTGCGTCGCGCTCGGGTCGCCGCCGCACGAGGCGATCGTCCGGCGCGCGCTCGCCTCCCGGGCCGACCTCGTCGTCGCGGGATGCCGCGCTCATGGGCGCGCGCGCCGCCTCTTTCTCCGCAACACCGACTGGGAGCTCATCCGCTACTGTCCGTGCCCGCTCTTGCTCGCGAAGTCCCGCGGCGCGTATCGCGCGCCCCGGATTCTGGTGGCGGTCGACCCGTTTCATGTCCACGCCAAGCCCGCGCGACTCGACGACCGGCTGCTCGCGGCCGGCCGCGACCTCGCCCGCCTCCTGCACGGCTCGGTGGACGCCTTTCACGCGTACAGGCCGCTCATCGCGAGCGTTCAGGGGCCTCTCGGCGAGCCCGTCGTGTGGGAAAGCCCGGCGATCGAGGAGGTGCACGGCGTCCAGGTGCGCCGAGCCTTCGATCGGCTCGCGGAGAAGGCCGGCATCTCCCGCTCCCGCAGGCATCTCGTCATGGGCGATGTCCCGAGTGAGCTCGACGCCGCGGTCCGGCGGCTGAGGGCCCATCTCGTCGTGATGGGCGCCGTTTCGCGCTCGGCATTGGGACGTCTGTTGATCGGCAGTACGGCGGAGCGGGTCCTCGACGAGCTCGCTTGCGACGTGCTCATCGTGAAGCCGCGTAGCTTCAAGACGGTCCCGCAGATCCGCCGAAGACGATGACATCAGCCGCGGGCAGCCGACTCGTCAGCCGTTCGATATCCGCCGCGCAAGCGGTCGCGCGGCCTACTCCGGCAGCGCGATCAGCTGCACGCCGCGCGGCTCGCGCGGCACTCGATTGCGAAAGGCCCGCGGCTTGACGACGAGCACGTCGCAAGCGAGCCGATCGAGCACCTTCTCCGCCGTGTTGCCGATGAAAAGACGCCGAAGGCCGGATCGGGACACGGCGCCCATCGCGACGATGTCGGCGCCGACATCGTGAGCTACGGCCTCGATCGCCGCGGCCGGAGGCAGCGCCACGACGTGCTGCCGGCCCTCCGGGACGCCGCTCCAGCGCAGAGCCTCCTGCAGAGCCGCCCGAGCCGTCCAGGCCGCATTGGCAGTGAGCAACGCGCGGACGGCTTGCGGCCGGCCCCGCCGCTGCGAACGCGCGCGCCCGCGCCCATCCTCGCTCCCGGCCGGCGGCGCCTCGAGTCTGCTCGGAAGCTGATAGGCGTGCATGGCATGCAACGGACCATGGAGCCCCTCAGCCACGGTCGCGGCATACCGGACGATCTCCCCGTCGAGATCCCCCGGCTTGGCATTGACGTGCGTCGGGTCGAGCGCGGCGAGAATCCTCGGACGGCGATACTCGCGGCGGCTCTTGATCAGCAGCACCGGCAGCGGACTGCGCCGCAACAGCTCCCAGTCCGTGAAGCGCAGCAGCCACGGCGCCCGGTGAGCCGTGGCATGGCATTCGACGATGATCAGGCTCGCCTCGAAGCGCTCGGCTTGCCGCACGATCGACTCGCATGCGGGGAAGTCCCACGCGACGGCCGTGGACACTTTGATGCCGCGGCGCCGCAGCCCCCGCGCGAGCCCCTCGAGCCGCTCGCGGTACCAGTCGAGGCGCTCTTTCTCGAGCTCGGGATACGCCTGCGCCATGACGCCCGTGCTGTCGAGGTAGATCGGATCGGCGATCGCGTGAAAGAGCTGCAGCTCCGCGCCGAGGGCGTGCGCAAGCTGCGCGGCCTTCTCGAGCGCCGCGCGGGATCTCGCCCGCGGGTCCTTGAGTGCCAGCAGAATGCGGCTGATCGCGTACATGCCGCAAGCGTGCGCGAGCGGCGCGCGATGCGCACTCCGGAATTGCAACGAGCGGGCTCGGTAGGAATACCTACCCGCCTCGGCGCCGTGCGGCGCACGTCCGCCTGTCATCGCATCCCCAGACGCGCGAGAACGGCGCATTTGACCGTGTCCAAGACGAGCGCCAAGGCGGCGGCGGCGCCCAGTACGAGGCCGACGACGGCGGGCGGCAGCGGCGCCATCAGCAATCCGAGCGTCGCGAGGAGCGAGATGATCCCCACGTCGGCGACAGACGAGAGGACGACCCAGAGACTCGGGCGTGAGCCCCAGATCCGGCCGCGCGTGCGGACCGCATAGAAGACGGCCTGGCCGCTGAAGACGAGAGTGACGGCCGTGAGCGTTTGGAGCGGCCGGGTCCCGAGGCGGAGCCCGAAGTGCCCCGCCGCGACGACGCCGGTACAGAAAGCGAGGCTGCAGACCCCGAGCGCGGCGCCGGCGATCGTGAGCTCATTGATGCGCCAGTGGTCCGGTCTCGCGGACGGGCGCACGTTGTCGGTGGTCGCGGACATGGCGAGGAAGTCCCCCGCGATCAGCAGAATCGCCATCAGTAGCGGCGTGAGGACCGCACGGCCCGTCATGGCGAGGCCCGCTGCCAAGACGAGCATCTGCGCGATCTTCTGGGTCATGGACCGCAGGGTGTAGGTGAGAATGCGCTGGAAGGTCCTGCGCCCTTCCCGCACCGCGCTCACGATCCCGCCGAGCCCGGCTTCGGTCAGCACGATCCCGGCGGCGGCCTTCGCCACGTCGGTCGCCGTCGAGACGGCGATCCCCATCTGCGCCTGGCGCAGCGCGGGCGCGTCGTTGACGCCGTCTCCGCACATCCCGACCGTGTGGCCGCTCCTTTGAAACGCTCTGACGAGGTGGAACTTGTCTTCGGGGAAGACACCGGCGAAGACGGCGAACTGCCCCGGACGAACGCTCTCGGGCGGCGGGCCCGGCGGGCAAATCGCGCCATCGAGTCCCACGGCGCGGGCGACCACCCCGGCCGTCGCCGGCGCATCGCCCGTCACTATCACCGTCTCGACTCCCATCGCGCGCAGCTCGGAGATCAGCGCGGCGGAGTCCGAGCGCGGCGGATCGCTGAGCGCGACGAGTCCGATGAGCTGCAGCGGCCCGGCCGGCGCGCCGAGTGCGACTCCGAGCACTCTGAACCCCCGAGCGAGAAGCTCTTCGGCCGCCGCGGCGGCCGGCGGTTGCGCGGAGCAGATGCCGTAGACCTTCGCGAATGCGCCCTTCACGATGCGCACCACGGCACCGCTCGGGTCCGTGGCGGTCGCTTCCGACATCTTCGTCGCCGGATCGAAAGGTAGGAGCCGCACGAGTCTCAGCCCGCCGCTCTCCTCGCGGGACGCCGCGGCCCGCACGGCCGCGTCCACGGGGTCCTGGCCGGCCGCGGAGCTCGCGAGCGAGGCGATCGCAAGCACGCGCTGCTCGTCGTAGCCCGGCACCGCGCGAACGGCCGCCACCGCGAGCTCGTTTCGCGTCAGCGTGCCGGTCTTGTCGGCGCACAGCACATCGAGACTCGCCGCCTCATCGACCGCGGACAGGCGGGTCGGAAGAACCCCCTGCCTCGCGAGCGAGCGAGCGCCGAGCGCGGCGGCGAGCGTGAACGTCGCCGGCAGCGCGACCGGAATTGCGGCCAGAATGGCCGTGAGGGTCAGCGGGACGATCTCGGCCGTCGGCATCCCGAGCCATGACGCATAGGCGACCTGAGCCACCACGACCGCGCCGCTGAACACGGCCAGGTTGCGCACGACGCGCAGCACCGCCTGCTGCTGCGAGCTTGCGCCATGCGCCGTGCGAACGAGCTCCGCCGTGCGCCCGAATCTCGTTCGCGCCCCCGTCGCCGTGACTTCGGCGACCGCCTCGCCGCGCCGCACGAGCGCGCCGGCATACACCGTGCGCCCCGGCCCAGCTTCGACCGGCAACGATTCTCCGGTCAACATGGATTGGTCGAGCAGGACCTCTCCCTCGAGCAGCCGGGCATCGGCGCCCACGACGCCGCCCAGCGAGAGCGCAATGAGATCTCCCGGCACCAACTCGGCGGCCGGGATCGTCCTCCAAATGCGGTCTCGCCGGACCGATGCGACGAGCGCAAGCCGGGATCTCAGAGCCTGCAGCGTCGCTTGCGCACGCCCCTCCTGGAAGTATCCGAGCGCCGCGTTGAAGCAGACGAGCACTGCGATCACCGCGGCTTCGATGCGCTCGCCGAGCGCGAGCTGCAGCACGATTGCCGCTTCCAGCATCCACGGCACCGGTGCCCAAAATTTGCTCGCGAGCCGCCGCCAGCGGGCCGGACTCTCCTGCGGCACGGCGTTTGCGCCGAGCTCCCGCAACCGCCGCCCGGCCTCATCGCTCGTCAGGCCGAGCGACGCGGCTCCGGCCGGGGAGCTCGATCCGCGGGCGAGCGCCGCGCTCATCAGCGCTGCCAGAGGATGTGAGCGGCCTCGAGCGGCACCGCGATGTCCGGGTGCGCGGGCACGATGCGCGCCGTGTAATCGCCGGCCGGCCGGGACGCCGGCACACTCGCCCGATACAGCTCGAAGCTCGGCGACGGCGAGCGCTCGAGCCGCGTCATCGGCTGCCGGCAGGGCTCTTGACCGTCCGGCGCCTCGGCAAACAGCTCCACACGAACGGCCTGCGGATCGAGAGCGCCGAGACGGACCTCCACGGTGAACCGGTGCTCGCCGTCGCGCGTCTCGACACCGACGCTCCCGAAGCCGAGCGACGGCCATCCCCGATCGAGCGCGCGCAGCGACTCGACGATGCGCGCCGCGAGCGCGCCGTGATTGCGCGAGCGCTCGCGATAGGCGCACGCCGCGGCCAGATAGTATCGCTCGAGGTATTCTCGCACGCTCCGGTTGGCGGAGAAGCGCGGCGTGAGCCGGCCCATGCTCCGGCGCACGCGGGTCACCCACCTCCCGGGAATCCCGCGCGCATCGCGAGCATAGAACTCCGGAATCACCTCTCGCTCGAGCAACCGATAGAGCTGCAGCGCCTCCTGTGCGTCCCATTCGGCGTCGCCGTCGTGCGCCCGGCCGTCGCCGATCGCCCAGCCCACCTCGCCCGTGTAAGCCTCCGCCCACCATCCATCGAGCGCCGAGAGATTGAGGCCGCCGTTCACGAGCACCTTCATGCCGCTCGTTCCGCAAGCCTCCCACGGGCGCCGCGGAGTGTTGATCCAGACGTCCACTCCCTGCACCAGCCGCTCGGTGAGCAGCATGTCGTAGTCGCTGAGGAAGATCGCGTGCGGGCGGATGTCCTCCCGCCGGACGAACTGGACCCACTCCCGAATCAACGCCTGACCCGGAGCATCCGCCGGGTGAGCCTTGCCGGCGAGGATGAGCTGGACGGGACGCCGCTCATCGGTGAGCAGGCGCGCGAGGCGCTCGCGGTCGTGCAGCAGCAGATTGGGACGCTTGTAGGTCGTGAAGCGGCGCGCAAAGCCGAGCGTGAGCGCATCGGGGCGCAGGACGCGCATCGCCGCCTCGATCTGCGAGGTGCGCGCGCCCGCCGCGCCGAGCTGCCAGGAGAGCCGCTCTCGCGCATACTCGACGAGCGCGCGCCGGCCCGCCGCCCTCGCTTGCCAGATCTCGGAATCCGCCACCCGGCCGATGAGCTCCTCCGTCGAGCCGGGCACTTCCCGCCAGCGCTCCTTTCCGCAGGCACGAGTCCACAACGCGTCGGCCTCGGGCGAGTCCCAGCCGGCCGCATGCACGCCGTTGGTGACGTGGCCGATCGGCACCTCGCTCGCCGGCCGGCGCGGAAAGAGCGGCAGGAAGATGCGCCGACTCACCGCGCCGTGCAGGCGGCTCACGCCGTTGACCGCTCCGCTGCCTCGCACCGCGAGGTACGCCATGTTGAAGGGCTCGCCCTCGTCCCGCGCATCGGCGCGCCCCAGCGCGAGCAGCTCCTCCCGCGTGAGGCCGAGGTCCTCGCGCGCGTAGCTCGCGAGGTACTGCTCGATCAGCTGCGGGGCGAACCGGTCGAAGCCCGCGGGCACGGCCGTGTGCGTAGTGAAGACGTTTCCGGCGCGCGTCATCGCGAGCGCCGTGCCGAACGGCAGGTCCATGCGCCGCATGCAGGTCCGCGCGCGCTCGAGAATGGCGAAGGCCGCGTGCCCCTCGTTGAGATGACAGACCTCCGGCTCGACCCCGAGCAAGGCGAGCAGTCGCCAGCCGCCGAGACCGAGCACGATCTCCTGCTGCAGCCGCAGCTCCGCCCCGCCGCCGTAGAGCTCGCTCGTGATGCCGCGGTACGCCGGATAGTTGGCCGAGTCGTTGCTGTCGAGCAGATACAGGCGCAGCCGGCCGACCTGCGCCTGCCACACTCGCAGCCAGAGCGAGCCCGCGGGAAACGCCAGCTCCAGGCGCACGATCTCCCCGCCCGCGCTCCGCACGGGCGTCAGAGGCAGCTGGTCGGGATCGTTGTACGGATAGAGCGCCTGCTGGCCCCCGTCGAGGTCGATCACCTGGCGAAAGTAGCCCTGCTGGTAGAGCAGCCCCACTCCGGCGACGGGGATGCCGAGATCGCTCGCCGCCTTGAGCTGATCGCCCGCGACGTTGCCGAGGCCGCCTGCGTAGATGGGCAGCCCCTCGCTCAGCATGAATTCCATGCTGAAGTACGCGACGCCCCCGAGCGATGCGGCCCCGTGGGCCTCCTCGAACCAAGCCGGCGCCCGATTGGCGTCGCGGACGGAGCCCGCAAGCTCGCCCACTCTTCCCCGGAAGACGGAATCGGCCAGCATCTGCTCGAGGCGCGGGCCCGAGACGGCGCGCAGCACGGCCCAGGGATTGTGGGTCCGCTCCCACAGCTCGGGCTCGAGCTGTCTCCAAAGCTCATCCGTCCGATGGCTCCAAGACCAGCGCAGATCGAGCGCGAGCTCGTGAAGCTGCGCGAGGGCGGCGCCGATGTCGTCGGACGGCGGCGAGCCGCCCTCCGCGTCTGTCACGGCACATGCTCCCGCGCAAGGCCCGCAGGCGGGTTGCCGGCCGGCAGTTGCCGTTGCGTGTCACCCATGGCGCGCAGCTAGACCGGACAGCGATAGGCAGGCGGCTTCACGAGCAGAAAATCCGAGTCCAAAGTCTCGATGAGCCGCCCGGTCAACGTGCCGACGAGCGCCGTCAGCGCCTTGCGATGCGTCAGCGCGCCGAGCACGAAGAGGTCGTAGTAGCGCTCCGCGGCGAACCGCGGCATTGCGGCCGCCGGGTCGCCGTCGATGACGTGCAGCTCCGCCGGCCGCGCGCCCGCCTCTTTCGCGCGGCTCGCGAGCACCGCGCGGTAGCGCTCGGCGGCTTTCGCCGCCGCCTCGAGCCGGCCTGCATAGAGCACTTCGAGCGAGCCGTGGCACGCGGTGGCGAAGCGCTCCCCCGCAATCAGGATCGAGCGCGTGAGCTCCGGGGCCTCATCGCCCGAGATGTCCACGGCGGCCGCCACCGCCGGTCGCGCCTTCCACGGCCTTCCGCGCATCAGTATCAGCGGCGTGGGACAGGTGCGCACGAGCTCCCAGTCACTCGCATCCAACGCTCCCCCCGCTCCGCCGTGCTCGCCGATGCTGCGGATCACGAGGTCGGGCGCGGACCGCTGCACTTTGTGGACGATGCCCTCGTACCGCGGACTCTCGAACGCCGCATCCATCGTGACGGGGACGTCGTCGATCGAGAGGGACTTCCAGAGCGCCTCGAGGTAGCAGCGCGACTCGGCGATCGAGGACTGGTTCGCGGCCGCAGTCCCATCGGCGTAGTACTGGTGGCGCTGCACGTATGCGCTCTCGGCATTGCAGAGAAACAGCTCGAGACGCGCGTGGAAGCGGCGCGCCAGCGCCGCCGCCTTCGCGACCTGCCGCGAGCCGCCGTTGTGGTCGATCGCCACCAGGATCGATTCGATTCTATCCATGCGCGCTCCCATGTTGCCGCCCCGTATGGATAGCGCGATCGCCGCGGCCGCGCATCCGCATTGCTACGGACTGGACGGAGCGTCCCGGGGTACCTGTCCGCGCGGGGGGGGTCCGGGCCCCCGCCTGACGACGTACGTAGAACCTCCAATGGCGCGGGGCGTGGCGCTCTTGCACTCTGGCGTCGTAACGCTCCCACGCGCGGACCGCGCCCTACGGGCACCGGGGCCGAGCGCGAGCGCTCAAGTGGAGGACTCATCGATGAAGACGGATGCTGACATCAAGCGGGATGTCGAGGCCGAGCTGCAATGGACTCCGGACGTGGACCAGACCGACATCGCCGTGAAGATCACGGGCGGGGCCGTGACGCTCACCGGCTATGTTCCGAACGACTTTCAGAAGTCCAGGGCCGAGGCGGCCGTGAAACGCATCGTGGGCGTCCGCGCCGTCGCCAACGACATCGTCGTCCGCTTGCCGGCGGACGATACGGCCACGGACCCGGAGATCGCTCGCGAGGCCGTCTCCGCGCTCAAGCATGCCCTGCCGCTCGCCGCGGACAACGTGAGAGTGCTCGTCCACCAAGGACACCTCGCGCTCGAGGGCACACTCGAATGGCACTACCAGCGGGAAGCCGCAGAGAGCACCGTGCGCCGGATCCGCGGCGTGCTCGGCGTGCGCAACTCGATCGCCTTGAAGCCGGGCGTCGCCGCGAGCGACATCAGGCAGAAGATCGAGCAGGCCTTCCGGCGCAACGCCGCGGTCGATGCGCAGCGCATCACGGTGGAGACGCGAGGCGCGGAGGTGACGTTGCGCGGCGAGGTGCGCTCCTGGGCCGAGCGCGACGAGGCGCAGCAGACCGCGTGGGCCGCCCCGGGGGTCGCGGCAGTCAAGAACGAGATCACGGTGCGCACCTGACTGCCGCCGCGGAGCGGATTGCGGGCGGCGGCAGGACCGCCGCCTAGAAGCGCTTCTCGAGCACCCACTGCACGGCGTGCTGCACCAGCTCGACGCCGCTCGCCAGATTGAGCTTGGCGCGGATGTTCTCGCGGTGTGACTCGATCGTGTGGATGCTCAAGTGCAGCTGGCGCGCGATCAGTCTCGTGCTCTTGCCCTGGCCGATCAGCTCGAAGATCTGCAGCTCCCGGTCGCTCAAGTCCTCCGGCCCGCGCCGCCGGCCCTTCCCGGAGATCGTCTGCTCGAGCAGACGCTGCGCGGTCTCGATGCTCACGTACAGCTCCCCACGCAGCACCGCTCGAATCCCGTCGATGATCTCCACCTGCAGCTTCTGCTTGTTGATGTAGCCGTGCGCGCCGGCGCTCAGCGCGCGCTCGGCGAACAGCTGCTCCTCGTAGGCGCTCACGACCAGGACTTTCGCGGACGATTCGGCGACGCTCAACCTCTTGATCAGCTCGAGCCCGTGGCCCTTCCTCAGCGCGAGATCGACGATGACCACCGAGGGCTCCGTCGCGCGGATCATGGCGTACGCCTCGTCGGCCTCCGAAGCCTCCCCGCAGACGCTGAGGTCCGGCTGCGTCGCGATCATCGCGATCAAGCCCTCCCTCACGACCGGGTGGTCGTCCACGATCAATACCCTCGTCGGCTTGTCGGCCGGTCCGTAGTGCTTCTGGGTCATCTTCAGGGTTTTGGCTGACGAGCCACGGTGCAGACGACCCGTGTCCCTCTGTCCTTCCCGCGCTCCACCGTGAGTCTTCCCCCAATCAGCTCGCACCGATGCTGCATCAGGCGCAGCCCCACGCCGTGCCGCGCCGCATGCGGCTCGATCCCGATCCCGTCGTCGGACACCTCGAGCAGCAGTCCCTCGCCATTCTGCTCCAAGCGGATGCAAACGCTCCTCGCCTTGGCGTGCCTCACGGCGTTCCAGGCGGCCTCTTGGGCGATGCGGTACAGATGAGTCGCAGCGAGGTCGTCGCGCAGCTCGAAGGAGCTCGGGCATTCGAGGCGGCAGGCCACCCCGTGGCTCAGCTCGACGTTTCTCGCGAGCTCGCCGAGCAGCGCCGCAAGCTCGACCGCGCGGACCGGCACCGGCACGATGCCCCGGGCGAGCGAGCGCACGTGAAGATTGGCCTCGGCGATCCCATCGCTCAGCCTCGCGGCCATCGCGGCTGGCTCGTGCAGGCCGCGCTTCTCGAGCGCCTCGCACAGGCCGCGAGCGAGCATGCTGAGCCCACTCAGCTCTTGCTGAGTGCTGTCGTGCAACTCCTGGCCGATCCGGCCGAGTTGCAGCATGGCGACGCTCAGGACTTCCTCCTGCAGCGCCCTGCGCTCGGACAGATCGTGAATGACGCCGACGAACATCTCCTGGCGGCCGACCTCCACGACCGTCAGCTCGATTGGAAACAGCGTGCCGTCGCGGCGGGCGGCCGTGACCTCGCGGCGCGCCCCGAGGATGTGCGGCACGCGGGACCGCCGATAGCGCTCGAGGTAGCTGTCGTGCCGCTCGCGCTCCTCGGGCGGCAGGAGCAGCTTGACGTTCCGGCCCATCGCCTCTTCGACCGAATATCCAAAGATGCGGGACGCCGCCCGATTGAAGGTCACGATCCCGCCGAGCGAATCGATGACCACCACCGCGTCCGCGGTGTTGTCGAGAACCGCGCGAATCTGCTCCTCGCTGCGACGCAGCTTTTCGTTTGCGGCTTGGAGGTCCTGCTGCAGCGATCTCGATGGGCTCATCAGAGTTCCGCGTCTTGTTCTTCTCGACATGGCTCCGAGAGGCGTCTTTTACCATGATATGACGAATGCGCCCGATCCACACGAGCCGCGTCGCTGCCCGCGGCTGTTGGATATCGGAGGGGGACGGTGCAATGAATTTAGCGGATTCCACCATGGTCAGCTAGCGGTACGCCTGATTCCAGCGCATAAAGGCCGGACCAACCATTATGAGCGGAGCGCATCCAGGACCGGACGTTGTTTTCGCGCGCGAAAGCATGGGTAGGGAGCGGGACGGCCTGCGTGCTGCGCCGGGAACGAAGCAGGAATGCATGAGCACCGGCATCCTTTCAACGCCGGCCGGCACAGGTTTCGAGTGGCCGATTGGCGAGCAATTGTGCCGCGAGGTGGCCCGTGCCGTGAGCCGTCACGGCACGGCCCTCATCCTGGTGGACGACGAGGCCGTCGCGCACGCCACGGCGATGCTGTTGCGGGTCGTCGGGTACGACGCGCTCGCGGCCTGCGACTCGCGCCAGGCGACCCGGCGGCTGCGCGAGGCCGCGCTGACGCCCGACATTTTGATCTGCGACGACTATCTCGCCTCGGGCGAGACGGGAATCGAGGCGATCCACTCCATCCGCGACGCGGTCCGCCGGACCATTCCCGCCGTGCTCGCCACCTGGGAGGCCGCAGGTCCGCTCGAGGAGGCGGCGTCTCAAACTGCCGACTGCAGCGTCTTGCGCAAGCCGATCGCCGTGCCGGCGCTGCTCGATCTCGTGGCGGCCTTCTGGCGGCATCACGCCGGCAGACAGCCGCCCGAGCGGCGCGAAAGGCAATCCCCCTCGAGCGGCGTGGCCGCGGCCCGCGATGGCGGCAGAGCCGCCGCGACGGACGAGGCGATCGCCATCCTCGCCCACGAGCTGCGCAGTCCCCTCGCCGCGATCGGCAGCGCTCTCGAAGTGTGGCTCAGCCCGGCGGACTCGGACACTCAGCGGCGCGCGCGAGAGTCGGCCGATCGGCAGCTTCGCAAAGCGGTGAGCTTGATCGGGGAGCTGCTCGACTTCTCACGCATCGCTCGCGGACATGCGATCCGCGATCCGGCGGACGTCGACCTCGCGCAAGTTGTAACGAATTCCATCGAGGAGCTCTCGCAGGCGCTCGTCGTGCACCGGCATGCTCTCTCGCTCGATCTGCCGGCGCATCGCGTGCTCGTGCGGGGCGACGGCTTGCGGCTCGAGCAGGTCGTCGTGAACTTGGTCGGCAACAGCGCCAAATTCACGCCCGACGGAGGTCGGATCGACGTGCGGCTCGCATGCGAGGCCGGCGAGGCGGTGCTCACCGTGCGGGACAGCGGAATCGGGATCGAGCCGCAGATGCTGCCCGCGATTTTCGAGCCGTTCGTCCAGCTCGCACGGCTGCCCGACCCGACGACGGCAAGCCTCGGTATCGGCCTCACCATCGTGCGCCGGATCGTCGAGCTGCACGGCGGAACGATCGAGGCGCGAAGCGCCGGTCGCGGCAGGGGGAGTGAGTTCGTCGTGCGGCTGCCGGGGACTCCTCGGCCCGCCTGAGCAATACCCTCGGACTCTACGTACCGCGGGATCGGAGGATCACGATGGCGCACCGTGCCGGCGAGGCTCAACCTCTCGCCCATGACATCCCTCGAGACACTGCAGACGAGCCCCCTGTTCGCCGGACTCGGCCGCCAAGCGCTGAAGGAGATCGCCGGCGCGCTCCTCACCGAGAAGTGGCCCAAGAATCGGCAGATCGTCGGGCCCTTGACGACGGCTAAGTGCTTCCGCATCGTGATGCGTGGGCGCGTGAAGATCACCCGCTCCAACTCGCGCGACGGCCGCGAAATCATTCTGTGGCTCCTCGGACCCGGCGACGGCTTCGATGTCGCCGCCCTGCTCGACGGCGAGCCGCACGCCGCGTCGGCGTGGACTTTGGACGAGGTCACCACCTTGTGCGCTCCGATGCCGGTCTTCCGGCAGTGGCTCGACCGCTTCCCTCCGCTGAGACTCGCCACTCACCGCTACGTTGCGGCGAAGCTGCGCGAGCTCAGCGGTCTCGCGAGCGATCTCGCCCTCCACGACACCTCGACCCGGCTTGCTCATCTTCTGCTTCGTCATTTGGAGAGAGACGGCGTTTCGGACGAGGGCCGCCTCGACCCCATGCTCGATCTGTCCCGTGAGGATCTCGCCTCCCTGATCGGCTCGGTCCGCGTGGTCGTCAGCCGCGCGCTCGCGGAGATGAGGCGAGAGGGGATCGTCGCGTTCCACGACGGGGCGCTACGCATCGCGAGCATCAAACGTCTGCTCCTCCGCGCCGAAGGACGCCTCGAGCGCCGCAACAAGGTCGAGGGCGGCGGCGGTAAGGCCGTGCCGGCCTGAGCGCCCCGGCCGGCGCGCCTCGGCCTGCAAGGGCTGGAAAGTCTGCGCGGGGTGTAACTTAAGTTGCACCCGGGCGAGCCCGAGCAGGTGTAATGTAGAGAATAAAAGGCGAAGCCTGCCATGATGCCGCCGCAGCTGGTCCAGAGCGCTCTCGAATCGGCGCCCGACGCGATCGTCATCACCGATGCCGCGGGCTCGATCGTATTTGCGAACCGGCAGGTCGCCGCTCTCTTCGGGTACTCGAGCGACGAGATCATCGGCTGGGCCGTCGAGCGCTTGTTGCCCGAGCGCTTCCGCGCGCGCCACCTCACCCATCGGCAAGCGTATGCGGATAATCCGCGCCGGCGTCCGATGGGCGCCGGACTCGAGCTGTATGCGCTGCACCAGGACGGCAGCGAGTTCCCGGTGGAGATCAGCTTGAGTCCGGTCCTCGACGAGGACCGCGTGCTCGTCGCGGCGGCGATCCGCGATGTGACGGACCGAAAGCGCATCGAGGCGGAGCTGGTTGCCGCGCGCGAGACGGCGGACCGCGCGAATCTCGCCAAGAGCCGCTTCCTCGCGACCGCGAGCCACGATCTGCGCCAGCCGCTGCAGACGCTCTCGCTGCTGAGCGGCACGCTGCGGCGCCTCCCGGCGGCGGCGGCTCTCTCCGATGCCTTCGCTCAGCAGGAGCAGGCGATCGGCGCCATGTCGCGGCTCGTCAATGCGCTCCTCGACATCAGCAAGCTCGAGGCGGGCGCGATCAAGCCCGAGGTGAGCGACTTCACCGTCGCGGCGCTGTTCGAGGAGCTGCGGCGCGAGTTTGCGTGCGTCGCCGTCGACAAGGGCCTCGAGCTGCACGTCGAGCCCTGCGCGGACCGGGTCCGCAGCGACCCTTCGCTCGTCGAGCAGATCCTGAGGAATCTGCTCTCCAACGCGATCAAGTACACCCGCCAAGGCATGATTCTGCTTCGCTGTCTGCGCCAGGCCGCGACCGTGCGGGTGGAGGTTCTCGACACCGGCATCGGCATCCCGGCCGATCAGATTCCCTTCATCTACGATGAGTTCTATCAGATCGCCGTTCCGCCGAATGTGACACGCGAGGGCTACGGACTGGGCCTCAGCATCGTGAGCCGCCTGGTGAAGCTGCTCGGCCTGAGCCTCGAGGTCCGCTCGGAGCTCGGAAGAGGATCGAGCTTCTCCCTGCAGCTGCCCGCGAGCGGCGCTCAGATCCCGGCCGATGAGTCGCGGTCCGGCGCTGCGAGCGCGGCGGAGCGTCCGAAGGTCGCCTCCCGGCGCCTGCTGCTGGTCGACGACGACGCCGGGGTGCGGCGCGCCATGCTCATGCTCCTCGCCGCTGAAGGGTACGAGGTCGCGACGGCCGAATCGCGCGCCGAGGCTCTGCTGAAGGCGCAGGGCGGGGCGAGGATCGATCTGCTCATCGCCGACTATCACCTGGGCGGCGGCGCGACCGGTCTGGAGGTCATCGAGTCGCTGCGCGACCGATGCGGGCCGCAGCTCAAGTCGATCCTCCTGAGCGGCGACACCTCGATGGCCGTGAAGGAGCTGCAACGCGACGCGCGGCTGCGCGTCGCGAGCAAGCCCGTCCACGCCGAGCAGCTCCTCGCGCTCGTCGCCGAGCTCTTGGCCGATCCCGGGGCGCCCCGCGGCTGAAGCACTCGCGCGGGAGGGGCGACGGCGCGGCGCAGCGGCAGTCGCGCTAGCCGAAGCGACGTACGTACATCCTCGAATGGCTCGCGGATCGGCGCTCCGCCACGCTTGCTGGCGAGGGATCCGCGCCGTTTCGGCAAACGGGCGGCATCCCGCGAGGAGATCATCATGTACAAGAACATCCTGGTCCCGATCGACGGCAGCGACACGGCGAGGCTCGGTCTCAACGAGGCCATCGGGCTCGCGAAGAGTCAGGGAGGGCGAATCCGCCTCGTCTACGTCATCAACGAGCTGCCGCTGATCTCGGGGAACGTGACCGGCACGACATTCACCCGGCTCTTCGAGGAGACTCGAGACTATGGAGCCTCCGTGCTGCATGACGCGCAAGGCGCCGTTCGCGCGGCGGGCATCGCCGTCGACACCAAGCTCCTGGAGGCGCCGAGTGGGCCCGCCGGCGAGTACATCGTAGGCGAGGCGACCGCTTGGCCGGCCGACCTCATCGTCTGCGGCACGCACGGACGGAGAGGAATTCGGCGCATCGTGATGGGAAGCGATGCCGAATACATCCTGCGCCAGAGTCCCGTCCCGGTTCTGCTCGTGCGCGCACGCGGAAGCGAAAGCTGACGCGCGGGCGGCGATCGGCGGGCCGGCGCGCAGGCCGCGCATACGTAGATTCTCGAATGGCGGACGCGGCGGCGCGTGCTCAATCTTCTCCCTGCGATTGCGCGTCGTACGAGGCGCGCAACGCGATCACCATCAGGAGGACACACATGAATCTCGTTCGTTGGGACCCTTTCAGTGATTTCGAATCGCTCTTCAACCGCATGACGCCGCGCACGATCGCCGCTTGGCCCCGGCTCTCGCTCGACGACGACGGCGGCGCGAGGCTCGAGTGGTCGCCCTCCGCCGACATCAGCGAGACGGACAAGGAGTACATCGTGCGCGCCGAGCTTCCGGCGGTGAAGAAGGAGGACGTGAAGGTCACCGTTGACGGAGGCATGCTCACGCTTCAAGGCGAGCGCAAGCAGAAGAAGGACGAGAAGACCGAGAAGTTCCACCGCGTCGAGAGCTTCTACGGCAGCTTCATGCGGCAGTTCTCGCTTCCGCAGAACGCCGAGTCGGGCGCGATACGCTGCGAGAGCCAGGACGGCGTGCTCACGATACACATTCCGAAGAAGGCCGCCGAGAAGCCGAAGCAGATCGAGATCAAGGTCCAGTAGCGCATCCTGCGGCCCGAGGGGCCGCTTCGCGATCGGGCGGCCGCGGCGCGGCCGCCCGATCTATGTGCGCTCCCGCTCGACCTGTTGCGCGACGACGCCCGCCACATCGATGAGCGTCGTGGCGAAATACGCAAGCAGATCATCGACCGAGACGAGACCGATCAGCTTCCCCTCCGCCGAGACGACGGGCGCGCGACGTACGCCGCGCGCGCGCAGATGCGCGACCGCGCCTCCGACGGAATCCCGCTCATCGAGGATCAGCGGATCGCGCGTCATCGTCTCGCCGGCGCTCAAGCGGGTCAGGTCCGCCGTCCGCTCGAGTTGCGCGCGCATGATGTCGCGGTCCGTGATGATGCCCGCGACGCCGGAGCTCGCATCGCCGCCTCGGGTGACGATGATCGCGCCCACGTGCTCGTCCATCATGAGGGCCGCAACCGTCGAGAGCGGCGCGCTCATCGAGACGCTGACGGCGCCGCGCCTGCAAAGGGTTCCGACGTTCATCCGAGCTCCCCTCAGATTCCGGCTTTTGATAAGCATATGCAGCGGCCGGCGCCTGCCAATGCGTACCAATGCGGATGGACCGCGCCGGCGCGGCGCGCTATCAAGATGAGCATGCACTTCCTCCGCAAGCCGCCCCTCGAGGAGCTCGCCCCATGAAGGTCGGAGACGTTTGCACTCGCGCCGTTCACGTTGCCTATCCGAGCGACCCGCTCGTCGAGGCCGCCCGCAACATGTGCGCTCGCCACGTCGGAGCGCTCGTCGTCGTCGAGCCGGGAGATGGGAGCCGCCGGCCCATCGGCATCCTCACCGATCGCGACGTGGTCCGCGGGCAGCGCGCGCGGGCCGCGGATCTCTTCTGTCTCACGGTCGCCGACGTGATGACTCCGAGGCCCATGTCAGTCACGGTGGACTTGGGCCTCACGGAGTGCATTCAGGCGCTGAACGCGAAGGCCGTGCGCCGGGCGCCGGTGCTCGACCGCGACGGCGCGCTCGTCGGCATCGTCACGCTCGATGACCTGCTGCTGCCGGTCGCCGAGGAAATGGCGGCGCTTGCGCGACTGATCGGCCTGCAGGCGCTGCGCGAGGACCACGACCGCCGCTGACCGCGGCCGCC
>JASHSR010000270.1 GCA_030038645.1 Gammaproteobacteria bacterium | reverse complement strand
CCGCTGCCGCACGCGGCGAGCAGCAGCGCTCCAGCGAGGCACGGAGCGTAGAGCGCGCGAAGGGAGCGGGACATGCGTCACCTGACGCTGCGCGGCCGATGGGCAGCCGCGCAGCGTTAACTCCCCAGCGCGCGAAAAGTTCACCGCCGCTCCCGCACCCAGCGGCCGCCCCTCATGTGCCAGCCATCCGCCCTATGCACCCAACGGGCGGCCGCCCATCGATAGCCCGGGCGCGGCGCCTGCCAGTGTCCGCCGACCCATGCATAGCGGCCGCCGACCCAGTTCCAGTAGCCGCCGACCCAGAAGTAGCCGGCCGCGGGCGCCGCACCGTAGTACTCGACTTGAGGTGGCGGCGGCGCGGCCGCGATGGCAGGGCCGACATACAGGCCGCGCGGTGTGGGAACCACGACACAGGCGCTCGTTGCGATGCAGATCGCAACGAGCGCTATCAGATTGCGCACAGGAGTCGGTTTGATCATGAGAACCTCTTTTGACATTTGACGGCGACGCCACCGGCGTCTTTGCCTCAACAACGCGCGAGGCGCGCATCGGTGTACAGCTTCGAGCGCGCGCGGCGGCCGAGGTTGCGGTACGTCGCGGCGTCTAGGTCTGGCCGAGGTGCTCGAGCAGAGGAGCCTCCTCGCCCGGATCGGCGGTCTGCGCGCTCGAGAGGATCTTGAACTTCAGCCTGCTCGGGTAGGACTCGGGCACGTGGATCTCCACGCCGCGCACGATCTGCGCATGGTACGCGAGACCCTCGTCCACGGTTCTCTGGCCCGTCACGATGTCGTCGGCGATGTTGAGCATGATCGTGTTCTGCGCCTCGCTGTCGCAGTGAGCCGAGAGCTCCCCGCGGGTGCGATCCACCACCAGGCTGCCGTTGTACGCGGCAAGGTCTCGTACCTTCCCGAGCGGGACGCGGTAGTCGACCGTCTGCTCGAGAATGTCCTCGTGCGGCAGCGGAAAATTGTGCTTCACGCCCACTCGGTAGAGGACCGTCCGCTTCCAGGGCTCGTTGCCGTACCACGTGAGCTCGCGAGCCGTGGACGTTTGCGGCCGTCCGTACCGGATGATGAGCTGCGTGGCGAGCTTGCGAGTCGCCGCAGGCCAGCCGGCGAGATGTCTGTGGACCCACTCGTCGGCTTCAGCAGGATGGGTATTCACCTCAGGACTCCATTCAATCTTCCGGCGCGACCGAGAGCGTCGGGGAGACTATCTCGCAATTGCCGCATGTGGAGCAAGCGCAGAGCTTGCGCCTCATTGCCACCGCCTCAGTGGGCGTTCCGGTGGCTCAGAGCCCAGACGTAGGCGGCAACGGCCGAGACCTGATGCGGCGAGAGCTGCGCCCCTCCCATCGCAGGCATCGGGCTGCGGTACTCCTTCGGCTTTGCGACGCCGTCGCGGATGGTCCTCGCGATGCCGGCGTAGCTCCCGCGGCTCCACAGCCACTTGTTGGAGGTGAGATCGGGACCGAGCGGAGTGCCCTTGCCGTCCGCGCCATGACAGCCGACGCACGTGGCCGAGGCGACCTCGCCGTGATAGATGCGTTCGCCGAGCTCGACCATCGCCCGCGTCGCGCCGTGAGGCACGGGCAGATCGGCCGCCGCGCCGGGGCTCGCCCCGGCGTTCGGGTTGTTGCCCTCCGGAGGAACGGCGGCGCCTGCGGCGGGAGTCGATACGCCGAGGTCGGACATGCTCGAGCAGGGCGTGATGCCGCGAGCCGCCTCGCCGGAGGCGGCCGAGCCCCCCGTGCCGCGATAGACGATGCGGTAGATGCGCCCGCGCACGTCGTCGGAGACGTAGAGCGCGCCATTGGGTCCGACCGCCACGCCCGACGGACGATGCTCGGCCGAGCCCGGCCCCTTCTGCGCTCCCGCGAATCCGTCGGCGAAGATCTCACAGCCCGCGGACGCCTTGCCGTCTGCGAGCGGCTGGAACACGACGTCATAGCCTTGCTGCGGGAACGGAGTTCGGTCCCAGGACCCGTGGAACGCGATGAACGCGCCGCCGTAGTAATGCGCGGGGAACTGCTTCCCGTAGTAGAGCGTCAGGCCGTTCGGTGCCCAGTGCGCCGGAAAAGCGGCGATCGGTCCGAGCTTGCTCGCGCACCGCCCGACCGTCTTGCCGTCGCCGCCATACTCGGGCGCAAGGACGAGCTTTTGCTGGATGCCGTCGTAGTAGCAGTAGGGCCAGCCGTAATCGCCGCCCTGCACCACGTGCAGCAGCTCCTCCGCGGGCAGCAGAGCCTCCTGCTCGCTGGTGAACCGCTTCGGCCAGTTCTGGCCGAGCTGATCCCGGCCGTGCTGGGTTGCGTAGACGCCGTGCCCCGTCGAGTCGATCGCGATGCCGTCCGCGTTGCGAATGCCTGTCGCGTAGCGCCCGGCCGGCGAGAACCTCTGGTTCAACCGACTCGCGCTGTAGCGCCAGATGCCGCCGCGCGTCCGCAGCTGCGGGCAAGGATCGATGCCCGGCGACTCGAGCATGCGGTTGCGCCGCTGGCACGAGTTGGTGGGTGTTGCGAGATCGACATAGAGCCAGCCGTCCGCGTCGATCGCGAAGGGATGCATCGGATGGTCCCCGGTGAGCGGCAGTCCGGAGACGACCACCTCCTCGGATCCCTTCGGCACGATCGAGCCCGGCGACATCGCGTACCGCACGATGCGGTCGTTGAGCTCCGCATAGAGGTATCCGTTGTACAGCGCGATGCCCGTGCCGCCGTGGCCGCCCGACTGGACCGTCGCGCCGAACCGCTCGATGACGTTCGCCTTGCCCGCGCCGGTCGTATCCTGCAGGGCGACCAGGAAGCCGCCGGGCGGCGGCGGTGAGTTCGGGTAGTACCGCCCGCTCCAGGTGTTCACGTACACGACGCCGTTCGCGGCCACGACCATGTGGCGTGCGTGGCCGATGTCGTCGGCGAAGATGCTGCCGCAGAAGCCCGGTGGAAGCTCGAGGCCGGCGTCGCCCGCGCAGGCCGGCGTGCGCACGCCGGCGACGCTGCTCGGGACATTCGCATTGTCGGCCGTCGCGCTTTTCGGCGGTGTCGCGCTGCTCGTGCCCGCGCCCGCGGAGGTTTGCGCCCCGCCAGGCGTGCCGCCCGAGCACCCGGCAATCCACAGCGCGGCGAGCGTGACGGCGGCGGGTAGCAGCAATGCGCGGAGCGAGTCGGGACTTCGCATGGTCGTGGCCCTCGGTACGCCTGGCAGTGCGCCAGCGTCTCCAGGCGTGCGCCGGCGCAACGGCGAACGATAGCACCTCCTTCGATGCAGCCCCAATCGCGCCCTGGACCCGGCGCCGCCGCGTCCGGGCGCGCGCCCTCATTTGCTACAATGACGCGCTCGATACCGCGCAGGAATTAGAGTGAAAAGATCGCCGAGACGGCGTCGTAACGCAGTGACCATGCACGAGGTCGCGAGGCACGCCGGCGTCTCGCCGATGACCGTGTCCCGCGCCCTGAGTGGAGACGCCCACGTCGAGGCGGGCACGCGCCGGCGGGTGGAGGCCGCGGTCAAGGAGCTCGGCTACTTTCCGAACGTCGCGGCGCGCAACCTCGCCAGGGCCTCGACCCTGCACTTCGGACTGCTCTACAACAACCCGAGCGCCGCCTATTTGAACGAGCTGCTGGTCGGCGTGCTCGAGCAGAGCAGCCACGCCGGGTGCGAGATCGTCCTCGAGAAGTGCGGCTCGCGCAACGAGCGCGCCGCGACCGAGCGGCTGCTGCGCGACGGCGTCGGCGGCGTCATCCTGCCGCCGCCGCTCTCCGATTCCAACGCGGCGCTCGAGGCGGTGCGCGCGGCGAAGGTTCCCTTCATCGCGGTCGCGACCGGCCGACCGAAGGAGGCGGGCATCACGGTGCGCATCGACGACCTCGAAGCCGCGACGGCCATGACGCGCTATCTGCTCAGCCTCGGCCACCGCGACATCGGGTTCATCATCGGCGCGCCCAATCAAACCGTCAGCGCCCAGCGCCAGGAGGGCTTCGAGCGCGCGCTGCGCGAGGCGGGGCTCGCGGTGCGTCCCGAATGGGTGAGGCCGGGCTCCTTCAGCTACCGGTCGGGCCTCGCCGCGGCCGAGCAGATATTGAGCGCCGCCCGCCGCCCCACGGCGATCTTCGCCAGCAACGACGACATGGCGGCCGCCACGATCGCCGTCGCGCACCGCATGCGCCTTGACGTCCCGAAGGACCTGACGGTGGTCGGCTTCGACGACACGCCGCTCGCCGCGACGATATGGCCGGCGCTGACGACCGTGCGGCAGCCCGTCGCGGCGATGGCCCGCAAGGCCGTCGAGCTGCTGCTCGAGGAGATCCGCGCGCGGCGCCAGGGCCGGACGCTCGCGCCGCTGCAGCACCTCATGAAGTTCACGCTCGTGAAACGCGAGTCCTCGGCCCCGCTCTGAGCGCAAATTGACGCGGCCGAATTGATAGCGCTACCATACCGGCCGGCTTCGCGGAATTCTTCCGACACTCGAGCGCCGCAAGAGGGGGCATGAGCACCGACAGCGCTTCTTTGGTGATGAGGCTCACGTTCGTCGCCACGCTCGGCGGCCTGCTCTTCGGCTACGACACCGCGGTGATCTCCGGCGCCGTGAGCTCGATCGACGCGAACTTCATCGATCCGCTGCAGCTCTCGGAGACCGCCCGCAGCAGCCTCTCGGGCTGGACCATCTCGAGCGCCCTCTTCGGATGCGTCGTCGGCTCGAGCCTCGCGGGCTGGGCGTCGAACGCGCTCGGCCGCAAGGGCGGGTTGCTGATCGCGGCGGCGCTGTTCCTCGTCTCCGCCGGCGGCTCCGCGTATCCCGAGCTCGGTCTCGGACCGATCGGCGGGATGGGCCCCCGGGCGCTCACGCCGTTCATCCTGTACCGCATCCTCTGCGGCGTCGGCGTCGGGATCGCCTCGATGCTCTCGCCGCTTTACATCGCGGAGATCGCGCCGAGCCGCATTCGCGGCCGGCTCGTCTCCTTCAATCAGCTCTCGATCGTCCTCGGGATGCTGCTCGTGTACTTCGTGAACTGGGCCATCGCGTCCCAGGGGAACGAGGCCTGGATTCACGCGACCGGGTGGCGGCTCATGCTGCTCTCGGAGGCCGTGCCCGCCGTGCTGTTCCTCGCGCTGCTGCTTCGGGTTCCGGACACGCCGCGCTGGTTCGTGATCAAGGGCCACGACGACCGGGCGCTCGGGGTCCTGCGGCGTCTCGTCGGAGAGAGCGAGGCGCACAGGGTCATCGCGGACATCCGCGAGTCGCTCCGCGTCGCGTCCCAGTCGGGGACCGTGAGTCTCTTCGCCTTCGGCTCGCTCGTGATCGTCGCCGGGATCCTGCTCTCGGTGTTCCAGCAGCTCGTCGGGATCAACGCGGTGCTCTACTACGCGCCGCTCATGTTCAAGAACCTCGGCGCCTCGACCGACTCCGCGCTGTGGCAAACCGTCATCGTCGGGGTGGCGAACGTCGTCTTCACGCTCGTCGCCATCGCGACGGTGGACCGCCTCGGGCGCAAGCCGCTGCTGATCGGCGGGGGACTCGTGATGGGCGTCGCCATGGTGACGCTCGGATTTCAGTTCAAGGCGAACGCCGAGGGCACCGGTCCGCTGATCGCCGCGATGGCCTACATCGCGGGGTTCGCGCTCTCCTGGGGGCCGGTCACCTGGGTGCTGCTCTCGGAGATGTTCCCGAACTCGATCAAGAGCCGGGCGATGGCGATCGCGGTCGCGGCCCAGTGGATCGCCAATCTCTTCGTCTCCTGGTCGTTCAAGATCCTCATCGGCAATTCGACGCTGAACGCCCTGTGGAACCACGCCTTCCCCTACTGGGTATACGGTGGCATGAGCTTTCTCGCCGCAGCCTTCGTCTGGCTCTACGTGCCCGAGACGCGGCGCCGAACGCTCGAGGAGATTCAAAACCTGTGGACGGGCGGGGATGCTCGTGCGACGGCCGCCGCCAAGCAGTCGGCCGCGGGCTGACCGCCGTATCGGACGGCCTGCATGACGAGCTACGGAGGCCCTCTGGTGCTGCAACACCAGGCCGCGCGGCTCGTCGTGGCTCCGCAATCGGGGGGAGCGATTCGCGAGCTCACCTGGCACGGCAGGGATATCCTGCGCCCCGCCTCCCCCGCCATGCCCGGCGATCCGTTCGGCGCGGCCTGCTTTCCGATGGTGCCGTTCGTCAACCGCATCGCCCACGGCCGCTTCAGTTTCGCCGGGCGCAGCGTGGGGCTCGAGCCGAATTGGAGCGAGGACCCCCACCCGATCCACGGCCAGGGCTGGCGCGCAACCTGGGAGGTGACGGCGGCGAGCGCAACGAGCGCGACACTTCGCTTCGAGGGGGGCGGCGATGAGTGGCCGTGGCGTTACCGCTGCGAGCAGCGTTTGCGGCTGCGGCCCGATGAGCTGTCGATCGAGCTCGCGATCGAGAATGTGACCGATGCGCCGATGCCGGCGATGCTCGGCCTGCATCCTTACTTTCCACGGGCCGCGCAGGCGCGGCTGCAGGCGCGCCTGCCGCGCGTCTGGCTCACCGATGCCGCCGCGTTGCCCGTCGCAGAGACGGAGACGCCGGCCGCGTGGCGCTTCGAGCCGCGCCGGAGCGTGCAGGCCGTCCCGCTCGATCACTGCTTCTGCGGCTGGGACGGCCGTGCCTCGCTCGAATGGCCGGACCTGACCGTTGACGTTCGAGCGCTCCGCTGTCCGTTCCTGCACGTGTACACGCCGGTCGGGCGCGACTTCTTCTGCATCGAGCCGCAGACCGGGGCGCCGGGCGCCCTCGGGCGAAACGCCGAGGAGGTGCCGGCGCTCGCGCGGGGAGAGCGGATGGCGATCGAGTTGCAATTGAGAGCTGAGCGCTGATGTATCTCGGCATCGACATCGGCACCTCCGGAGTGAAGACCGTCGTCGTCGACGAAGGTGGCGCGCTCGTCGCGCAAGCCTCGGCTCCGCTCGAAGTGAGCCGCCCGCGGCCCGGATACTCCGAGCAGGATCCGCAAGCGTGGTGGCAGGCGACCGTCCGCGCCGTCGCGGAGCTGCCGGCCGGCGCGCGCGCGGCGGTGCGCGCAGCGGGCCTCAGCGGCCAGATGCACGGCGCGACGCTGCTCGATCGGGAGGATCGCCCGCTGCGCCCTGCGATACTGTGGAACGACAGCCGCTCCGCACAGGAGTGCCTCGACCTCGAGCGCATCGCGCCGGACTCCCGCGCGATCACGGGCAACATCATGATGCCCGGCTTCACGGCCCCGAAGCTGCTCTGGGTGTCGCGTCACGAGCCCGAAGTGTTCCGGCGCACGGCCTGCGTGCTCCTGCCGAAGGACTACGTGCGGCTGAGGATGACGGGCGACAAGGCGAGCGACCTGTCGGATGCGTCCGGCACCGGCTGGCTCGACGTGGGCGCCCGGGACTGGTCGGATGCGATGCTCGCCGCGACGGGCCTCGCGCGGCGGCACGTGCCGCGGCTGGTAGAGGGCACGCGCCCGTCGGGCACGCTCACCGCCCGCGCGGCCGAGCAGCTCGGGCTGCCGAGAGTGCTGCTCGCCGGCGGCGCCGGCGACAACGCGGCGAGCGCCGTCGGGCTCGGCGTGGTGGCGCCCGGCGAAGCGTTTCTCTCGCTCGGAACCTCCGGCGTTCTCTTCGTCGTGACCGACCGCTTCCGCCCGAACCCCGACGGCGCCGCGCACGCGTTCTGCCACTGCCTGCCCGGCCGCTGGCATCAGATGTCGGTGATGCTGAGCGCGGCGAGCGTGCTCGATTGGGTCGCGCAGCTCACGGGCCGGCCCGACCTCGCGCGCCTCGCCGAGGCGGCGGAGGCTCGAGGCCTCACGCGCGACTCGCCCTTCTTGCTGCCCTACTTGACCGGCGAGCGCACCCCGCACAACGATCCGCATTGCCGAGGTGTCCTCTTCGGCATCCGCCCGGACACGACCGCCGCGGACCTCGCGGGCGCGGCGCTCGAGGGCGTCGCGCTCGGGCTCGCCGACGGGCTCGACGTGCTGCTCGAGAAAGGCGGGACGGTCGGTGAGATCAGCGTGACCGGCGGCGGATCGCGCCTGCCGTACTGGGGCGAGCTGCTCGCCGCCGCGCTCGGCCGGCCGCTCACATACCGGCGGGCGAGCGAGGTCGGCGCCGCCTTGGGCGCGGCCCGGCTCGCCCGGCTCGCCTCGGGCGGCGAGCGGGTGGAGGAGGTCTGCGTCGCGCCGGCCATCGAGCGCGTGGTACGGCCCGACCCCGAATTGGCCTCCCTGCTCGCCGCGCGGCGTCGCACGTTCGTCCGGCTTTACCGGGATTTGAAGAGCACGTTCTTGGAGTACTCAACATGACTCTGTTCTCGAGCGTCGAGCCGGTTCGCTTCGAGGGGCCTCAGACCCGCAACGAGCTCGCTTACCGCATCTACGACAAGGACCGCGTCGTCCTCGGCAAGCGCATGGAGGACTGGCTGCGATTCGCGGTGTGCTACTGGCATTCGTTCAACTGGCCGGGCTTGGACATGTTCGGCGGCGGCACGCTGCCGCGCCCCTGGCTCGGATTTCCGGTCACCCAGGCGATGGCCGAGGAGAAGCTCGATGCGGCCTTCGATTTCATCGCGCGGCTCGGAACGCGCTACTTCACCTTCCACGACGTGGATGTGATGGCGAGCGCCACGACGCCGAAGGAGCACACCTCGAGCCTCCTCAGAATCGAGGAGAAGATGGCGGCGAAGATGCACTCGACGGGCGTGAAGCTCCTGTGGGGCACGGCCAACCTCTTCAGCCATCCGCGCTACGCGGGCGGCGCGGCCACCAGCCCCGACCCGGAAGTCTACGCGTGGGCTGCGGCGCAAGTGCGCGCGTGCCTCGAGACGACTCAGCGGCTCGGCGGAGAGAACTACGTGCTGTGGGGCGGCCGGGAGGGCTACGACTCGCTGCTCAACACGGATCTGCCCCGAGAGCTCGATCGATACGGCCGCTTCCTCTCGATGGTCGTCGAGCACAAGCATCGGATCGGCTTCAAGGGCACGATTCTCGTCGAGCCGAAGCCGTTCGAGCCCACCAAGCATCAATACGACCACGACGTCGCCGCCGTCTTCGCCTTCCTGCAGCGCTACGGGCTCGCCGGCGAGGTCAAGGTGAACATCGAGGTCAATCACGCGACGCTCGCCGGACTCGATTTCGAGCACGAGGTCGCAACGGCGCGCGCGTACGGCATCTTCGGCTCGATCGACATCAATCGCGGGGATCCGCGCAACGGCTGGGATACGGACCAGTTCCCGAACAACGCGCAGGAGCTCGTGCCCGCGCTCGTTCAGCTCGTGCAGGACGGGGGGTTCGGCACCGGCGGATTCAACTTCGATGCGAAGCTGCGCCGCCAGTCCGTGGACCCCCGGGATCTGTATCTCGCTCACATCGGCGGCATCGATACGGTCGCGCGCGCGCTGCTCGCGGCGGCGGACGTGGTCGCCGAAGGCGCGCTCGAGCGGCTGCGGGAGGAGCGCTATCGAGGCTGGCAGAGCGAGCTCGGCCGGCAGATCGCGGGCGGCTCGCTGACGCTCGCGGGCCTCGCCGACCTCGCGGCCGAGAAGGGCTTCGATCCCGCTCCCCGCTCGGGCCGGCAGGAGCTCGCCGAGAGCCTCATCGCGCGGCACTGCAGATATTGAGCGCCGCGCGCCCGCCGTGCCCCGCGGCGGTCTTGCGCGGAGCGGGTTGAGCCGCCGCAAGATGAGGTCACGGAATGACGGGATTCGGCGGCGAGCAAGCCGGCGTCTTGCCCGGGTAGCCGGGACTGGACGGGAAGCAAACGGCCTCGTACTCCGCGAGCGGGTGCGCCGGAGCCGCGACGCCCGGCGGCAGGGGGCGCTTCGAGAGCGTCTGAAAATACGCGATGCTCGCATCGCGCCACCACTTCGCCTCCCGCTCCTGGATGGCGAGGAACGCGGCGACTTCAGCGTAGCGCTCGGGATCGACGTAGGCCGCGAGCCCGTTCCAGGTCTTGCGCATCGCGCGGACGGCGTCGACGCCATGGGTGTAGTGGAGCGCGAGCTCGTCCCACAGCGTGCGTCCCGATGAGAGCCGATAATCCCAGGGGACGTGGTGGAACCAGAGCAGATACTGCTCGGGCACGGTCCTCAGATTGGAAAACTCGGCCGCGACGTGCGGAGCGTATTGGGCGACCGCATCGCTGCCGCTCGCCGTGCGGTCGAATCCGATGCCCGTCGAGTCGGCGCGGTTGTAGTAAACGGGGTTCCAGTCCGGCTCCCGGTTGTCGGCCACCCAGGGGCCGGGACCATAGTGCGTGCCGGTCGCCATCTGATGAGCGAGGCCGAGCGGGGTCATGTAGTCGACCACCGCTTCACGCGAGCCCATCATCATCGCGACGACCGGCGCGACGAACGCCGGATCGTTGGAGAAGGTCATGCGCACCCACTCCTCGGCGATCGCCTTGGCGCCGAGCGTCGGATCCCAGGCGAGCCGGCCGAACACGTACCAGTTCGCCTGATCGAACTCGGAGCCGGTCCAGTTGCGGTCCGCGCCGATATTGGCGACGCCCGCCATCCCGGTGATGCGGTAGCCGAAGAGCGAGCCGTCGATCACGCGGGCGACCGTCGAGCCCTTGCCCTTCGCGTAGGTATCCGAGCGCAGCACCTCCTCGTACAGCGGCCCGAGATAGGCAAGGTGGGTCGCAAAGCCGAGATACTCCTTCGTGATCTGCACCTCCATCATCACGGGCGTATGGCGCATCGCGCCGAACAGCGGATGGAAGGGCTCGCGCGGCTGGAAGTCGATCGGACCGTTCTTCACCTGCAGCAGCACGTTCGGGCGGAACTTCCCATCGAGCGGCACGAACTCGTCGTACGCCTGCCGCGCGCGATCCTCCCTCGAGTGCCCATAGACGAACGCGCGCCACATCACGACGCCACCGTGCGGCGCGAGCGCATCCGCGAGCATGTTCGCTCCGTCCGCATGCGTGCGGCCGTAATCCTGCGGGCCCGGCTGACCCTCGGAGCTCGCCTTGACCAGCACGCCGCCGAAGTCGGGGATGAGGCGGTAGATCTCATCGACCTTCGAGCGCCACCACGCCCGAACGGCCGGATCGAGGGGGTCCGCGGTCTTCAGGCCCCCGATGTCGATCGGCGCGCTGAACCGCGCGGAGAGGTAGACCTTCAGTCCGTACGGCCGGAGCACTCCGGCGAGAGCGGCGACCTTCACGAGGTAGGGCCGCGTGAGGATCAGGGGGTTGGCGTTGACGTTGTTGAGAACCGTGCCGTTGATGCCGATCGAGGCGCAAGCCCGGGCGTACTCGACGTACCGCGGATCGAGGTAGTCGGGAAGCTTCCACCAGTCCCAGATCGATGCGCCGGCGTAGCCGCGCTCGACGGTGCCGTCGAGATTGTCCCAGTGATCGAGCACGCGAAGCTGCAGGCGCGGGCGCGAGGAGATGTCGAGATGCTCGACCGGCCGATGCGTTTGAAGCAGGCGCAGGAAGTCGAACACGCCGTAGAGCACCCCCACATCCGTGTTCGCGGCGATGACCGTCGCCGCGCGGCCGCGCACGGTGAGGCTGCGGATGAGGAATCCCTCGGAGCCGAGCGCGCGAAGCGGGAGCCGCTCGCGCGCGACGAGCGCGCAGGAGCGCGGCGTGCCGAGGAGGAGCGCGCCGGCTTCGGTGATCCGCCCCGCAACCGGGGGCGCAGCCCCGAGCAGGCCGGTGAGGCCGCGCATCAGCTCCGATTGCGCCGCGCGGAGCGGCCCGGCGACAGCGGACTGCCGGGCCGCCGAGCAGTCGACGATCTGCGCGGCGACCGCTCGATACTCGCTCCGCCACGGCTCCTCGAGCAGGGGGTAGCGCAGCCAGAGCCGGTGGCCGTCCTCGGCGCGCGCGGTCGCCGCGCGCATGCCGAGCACGGCGACCGCCGCGAGCCACAGCATCGCCGAGACCGCTCGCGCGGGAGCGACGCGGCGTGAGCCGGCCTCACACATCGCGCCAGGAGCTGAAAGACGCCGCCTGTCCATGGAATGCCCCGCTCTCATCGACGAGCTGCCAGACGGTGCCTCCTTCTATCAAGAAGCGGCGGCCCGACTTCGCCACGCGCAAACCGCGGTAGCCGTGCACGAAACCGTCGCGGCTGACCGCCTCGAGCAACCGCGCGCGCTCGGCCCGCTCGGTCGGCTCGGCGGACAGGCGCGAGCGCAAACGGACGAACTCATCCCAGGAGTACTCGAAGCAGCGCTGAGCGGCCAGATTGGCATAGATGAAGCGCGGATCGGGCTCGGTGTCGTGCGCGACGAGAGCAAAGGGGGCATCCCGATAGAGCCAGACCGGGCCGCAGCCCGCCGGAACGAGCGGCGTCCCCACGAGACGCGCATGGCTTTCGGTCAGGAGCGCGAACAGCGCAGGGTCCGCGCGCAGCTGCACGTCTTGCGCTTCGGAGCGCGCGGCCGAGCCCCTGACCGTGCCGACGCCGTGGGTCATGCCGCTGCCTGCCTCAGCCCTTCGGCAGCGCGATCGGCCGGTCCCGCAGCAGCAGCACCCAGTCGGCGTTCTCGATGAGCGCCTCGCGACCGAGCTCGCGCAGCAGCGCGAGCTCGCCCTCGCGGCGCGACGGAGTGGGCTCCTCGAGCTCGAGCCGGCTGATGAAGCGCTCGGCGCGGTGGAAGATCGCCGCGAATCGCGCGTACTGATTCGCTTGCGTGCGCGCGCCGATGCGCTCCCCGTACGCTTCCCACAGCGCCGCCGCCACCGGCGCGAATCCCATGATCAGCACCGCCCAGTGATGCCACGTCACGAGCCGCTCGAGCAGCTCCCAGAGCGCGACCAGGCTGAACGCCGCGAGCAGACCGATCGCGAGGAACACGCGCGACCAGCGCTCGATCCGCAGCATGCGCCGCTCGTGGAGCCGGGCGCGCGCGGCGTAGTACGCCGCCTGCCCGTGAACCCAGCACTTCAGCGCCAGCTCCGGTTGCGCCGCCGAGGGCGGAGGAGCTGCGCCGGTGGCTCGGAGCCCCTCGCGGATCCAGCGCAGCTCATCGAGCTGCTTGCGCAGATACGAGGATGAGGCGTTGTCGGTGAGCCCGGCGAGCCGCCAGTAGAACTGCACCCGCAGGCCCTCGGCGAGGGCTCGATAGTCGAGATATCTCGCCTGCGCATCGAGCCGCCGGTGCCAGATCATGACCAGCGTCAACAGCGCAAAGCACAGCAGATACCCGAGCGGAACGGCGCGCACGGGCAGCACCTCCGCGTAGATCTCGAAGGTCAGCGCCATCACCGCCGCGAGCAACAGGGTCAGGCGCAGCACGCGGTGCGTGATGCGCTGATAGTGGGCGGCGAGCCGATCCGCATACGCAAAGGCCATCGACAGCGCCCGGTCCCCGCCCCGATCGCGGCCGATGCCCGGAAGCAGAGAGCCTGCCGCCTCGGGTACCTTCGAGCGGACGCGCGTCCGCGCCGGCTCGCTGTTGAACCGGTCGAGCCGAGCGCAGATGGTGTGGAAGAGCCGAGCGTCACCGTCCTGTGGAAAGAGCCATTCCACCTGCTGGGCCGCCGGCCCATCGTTCCCGGAGCGCACGGCATGCACGTGGAAAACCGGTCCGCTGTCGTCCGGATCGAGCGCCGCCTGGGCGCTCGTCTGCACGCCGCCCGCGCGGCCGAGCTTCATGGCGACCACTGCGCCCGTGCCGGCGCTCGCCTCCTCGCCCGGCACCCCATCCCAGATCGCGAGCAGGATATGGCACTGCTCGGCGACGAAGGCACCGACCTCGGCGTACTGATGATCGCGCTCGGCCTGGGTCTCGCACCAGCGCGAGCCGTTCCCGGATTCGGGTCGCGGCCACACGAACACCCGCTCCGGGGACACGCGTTGCAAGATCGCCCGGAACTCGCCCACCGACTCCGGGAAGTCGCGCTCGTAGTCCTCGGGCTCGAGCGGCAGAGGCACGATGAGCTCGTATCCACGCTCGAGCGCGAGCTGTGCGACCACGCGGTCGGCGCCCGCCGCGAGTGCCGAGATGACTCGCAGCGGCGTCGCGGGGTAGCGGCGCTGCAAGCCCTCGAAGAACTCGGTGACTCGCGCGCGGTAGTCAGGCAGATCGGACTCGCGCAGGTGGCGATGACCGGTGACGCCGATGACGATCGGCAAGCGCCCGTCCGCCGGGGCCGCGGCGTCGCGCGATGCCCGGTGTGGTCGGGTGTGCGGCGCCTCGTGTGGCGATGCGTCCCGAGTCGGTGGCGTGGCTGCCGTCATCGCGCGGTCGTGCCGCGTGCCGCGCGGTGCGGCGGGTCACTGAGCGACGCATCGACGCTGACGGCGGGTAGGATGGCTGCGGAACCGCTGTTCATTCTTGTCTCTCGGCACGCCGCAGAGATCGGGCGGGTCTGCCCTTCCTGCCCGCGCTGTGGCCGGATCTCCCCCGGGTGGCGGAACGGATATCTTACGCTCCGGGCCGGCCGTAACTGGACTTATACCGTAGTTTATGAGGTCACGCGTCGCTTCGACGCGGTGCGTGCTCGAGGGCGCCGCCCTTGTGCGCGGCGATATGGTCGGTCTTGTCGCTCTTGATCTCGTATTGGGGGTCATTCTCCGAGGCATGGTGCACATGACCCTTGTAGATGAAATCCGTGGTATGGATGGCGATGATGGTGCCCGCTACCCGACCCGCCTCGGAATTCCAGCTCACGTGATCGCCAACCTTGAACCTCTTGGCCATATCGTGAAGTCCTCACAACTTGCGTCAACCCAGCTCCCGGAACGCATGGCCGTTGGCTTCGACACCCGCGATCACCTTGGGCGGCAATACGTCTTGCGGCGCGGTGCCATCGAAGACCCATTCGTCTGGATGGGCGAAGTCCGGGAGACCCGCGCCTGAGCGCACGTAGATGCCGATGGCCGGCTTCTTCACATTGATATAGAGGTCGTACTCGGTCACGGGGAGGATTCCTGCATGGCGCCGAAGCCGGGAGCATCGAAGATGACCGCCTCGGGAATCCGGAGCAACCGGCGTGCCGATCTCAGCGGCAGAACACCCCGACGCCGTCCTCGTCACGATCGAACGGCCGCAGGCTCACGAATCAGTGGCTTGCGATTCGGCAGCGGGCGTTGCGGGACCATGCGTCCGAGCGTCATGTTGTCTGCCTCAGCTCCAGGCGCCGCGGTCGCGTGCCGCCTTGCGCCTACCTCTCGCACGCGAAGCTCTTTTCGCTCTTCGGATCTCCGCCCTTGTACCGGGCGATCGTCGGGTACGGACAGAGCGGGCGGGTCACTCCCGGAAAGGACTTGCCGCGGGCGATGATCCGCCCGGGCGCGCGGCCTTCTTCGACCCAGGCCTGGATCGCCGCGAGCATGTCGAACTCGTCGGTTGCGGGTCCGCCGCCGCAGTGGGTCATCCCCGGCACCAGAAAGAGTCGGGCCCACTGCTCGACAGGGCCGCGGTTTGCAGACTGAAGCCGGTCGTACCACTCTGCCGTGGCGAGAGGAGAGACGCCCTGATCGCTGAGGCCATGGTAGAGAATGAGCTTGCCGTGCCGCGCGAAGGTCTCGAGATACACCGAGTCGGCATCGTTGATCTGCGCCGTCTCGAGGAGTCGTTGCGGATCGCGATCGAAGTCGAATCTCATCACGTCGAAGCCGGACTCCGGCGGCGTCATGCTGAAGTAGCGCAGCGAGCCGAAGCCGAGGGTCGCATCCGCGGAATTGAGCACGCCGTTCGGCGAGGTGCCGAAGTGCATGTGATAGAAGACCGGATCGGCGATGCCGGCGTCGTACGGAAACGCGGCATACAGCGGCCGCCCGCGCGAGTTGCGCGGGCCGCCCATCAGCGCCTCGAGCGCCGTGACCTGAGCCGGCGTGAGACAGGCTGGTGTCTTCGCGCCGCGGCAGGTGAGCACCGCGGGGTCGAAGTGACAGGCGCGATAGTCGTTGATCATCCCATCGGCGAGCCCGTCGAGGGCGTCGCACTGCTTCACGACGGCATTCGCGACGAGCCGCAGGTCCGCTTCGGACATGACGCGGCTCAGGATCGGCCGTCCCTTAGCGTCCTTCGGCGCGGCCCGCGCGAGCACGATCTCGTTCCACGCCTGATCGATATTGATGCGAGTCAGGCGGAAGGTCGGATCGCCGGCGACCACGCCGTCGTACTGAAGCGGCATCCGCTCCGCCACCATCATCCCCTGCCGCCCGCCGTTCGAGCAGCCGATGAAGTACGAGCGGTGCGGCGCGCGTCCGTAGAATCGCGCAAGAAGGGCCTTGGCGATCACGGTCGCCTGGTCCACGGCGTTGTACGCGTAATCGATCCGCGCCTGCTGATCGAGCGCGAAATGTGGATCGAGCATCGAGGGGCTGCGATGTCCGCCGTCGGTCGAAGCGACCGCAAATCCACGCGCGAGCGCCGGCGGCCGGATCGTCCCCCACACCGAGCCGTAGCTCGGGCGCAGGATGCCGTCGAGGCCGCCGCCGCCCTCGAAGGCAAAGCGGCCGTTCCATGCGATCGGCAGGCGCAGCTCGATGCCGATGCCGAGCCGCTGTCCGTGCGCACCCGTACGCGGCGCGAGCGTCGCAATGAACAGGCAGTGCTCCGGAAGGATCGCCCCCGGTGCGGTTGCCGGCGCCTCACCAGGCAGCGAGTGAGCCGGCCCGGCCGGCACCATGCGGGCCTCCTCGATCACGAGTTGCGGCCACTCGAACGAGCGCAACGCGCGGCAGCGGGCGGCTGCGGATGCCGAAGCCGAAGCAGGCGCCGCGAGGCACGGCGCCACGCCCCCGAGCAGCGTGAGCCCACCGAGCACGATCAGCCAAGCTTTCTTCCCACGACCCGATGGCATGCGGACCTCCCAATACGCTGATCGATGCGCCGCCGGCGCCTCGGATTCAATCCCCGAAACCGGGCGGCGGCACGAAGGCGTGGTAGCGCTCCTCGAGCAACTGCGCGAACTTGAGGCACGTCAGATCGCCGAACTGCGGGCCGATGATCTGTACGCCGACCGGCAGCCCCTCCGATGTGAGTCCGATCGGAGCCACGCTCGCCGGGAGATACGCGAGAGTCGCGAGACTTGCCCAAAACAGCTGGTCCTCGAAGGGCGCCTCTCGGCCGTTCACCGTGAGCCTGCGCTGCTGCGGCGGTACCGTCGAGTGGGGAAAAGCCGCCGTCGACAGCACGGGGCACAGCAGTAGATCGAACCGCTCGAAGAATCGCCGCCACGCCTCACGATAGCGATGGCGCCTCTCATCGAGCCGGAGCCAGTCGCGGTGAGAGAGTGTCGCGCCGTATGCGTTGAGGCGCGCCATGTCCCGCGTCCCAACGTCCGCGTCACGTGCCCGCTCGACATCCCGCGCAAACTCCTCGTCCGGGATGCCTGCGGCACCCGCTGCGCGCAACAGAACCATGAACAGCCGATAGTATTCCTCGCTGTCGAACGCGGGCCGCTCCCCCTGCGCGACGATCGCGCCCTCACTCGCGAGGAAATCACCGAGCTGCGCGAGCGGCCGCCGGACCGTTTCGTCCACGTGCGCAAAGGCATCATCGAGCAGCATCGCCACGCGGAAATCTCGCAGCGACTCGCGGCGCGATCTCGGCAGCGCAAGGGAATAGGCGCTCGCCTCGGCCCCGGCCGCTCCTGCGATGACCGACAGCTCGAGCTCGAGGTCCTTCGCGCTGCGCGCGAGCGGCCCGACGACGGCGAGGTCGGCCTCCTGGACCCATTCCTGCACCATCTCCCCCCGCTGCGGGCAAACGCCATAGGTGGGCTTGTGCCCGAACACGCCGCAGTAGTGGGACGGGTTGCGGATCGAGGAGGCGATGTCGCTGCCGAGCTCGAGCGCGGTGAGTCCGGCCGCGAGCGCCGCCGCGGAGCCTCCGGAGGAGCCACCCGGCGTGCGTGAGGCATTCCAGGGGTTCACCGTGCGGCCGTAGATCTCGTTCTGGCTCTGCCCGTCCATCAGACCTGGCGGCACATTCGTCTTGCCGAAAATGACGGCGCCCGCACGCAGCAACCGTTCCACCACGACGGCGTCGCTCGCTGCGATGTTATGGCGGAACTCCGGGAATCCGAAGGTCGTGGCGGTTCCCGTGAGTTGAAACGATTCCTTGATCGTCATCGGCAATCCATGCAACGGCCCAAGCGATTCCCCGCGCCGGATCGCCCGATCCGCCCGGTCCGCGCGCGCACGTGCGCGATCGAAGTCGCGAACGATCACCGCGTTCACTCCGGAGTCGTAGCGCTCGACCCGGCCGATGAAGTATTCGAGCAGCTCGCGCGAGCCGATCTCGCCCGCCTGAAGCCGCTCGACGAGCCTGGTGGCCAAGTCGAATGCCGGTATCGACGCATTGGATGGCGGCTTGCTCATTAGGCTCTCCTACATCCGAGCCGGTCGACGCCGGCCGGGGGATCACACTCTCAGCAACGGTATACAAAATAGCAGAGGCCGCGCAATGGAGAGGCTCGATGGCTCGATATGCCGGACTTGTACGACAGGTCATCGCGCTCCCGGCAACGCGGTCGATCGATTGCGCAATTGCAGTGCGGTGAGCACAACGGCGCCGACGGCGAGCCAGCACAGCCCCGCGGCCTTGGCCCCCGTTTCCGCATTCCACAGCACGTAGCCGATGAAGCCAAACCCTATCGCGGGCGCCACGAGATGGCGCAGCCAGTCGCGGCTTCTCTCGCGCCGGAAGTGCACGATGACCGAGACGTGCAGCAGAAGATAGCCGAGCAGCGCGCCGAAGTTGACGAGCGACGTGAGGAACTCGAACCGGCTCACCATCCAGACACCCAACACCAGCGCAACCGCCGCGGTGACG
>JASHSR010000269.1 GCA_030038645.1 Gammaproteobacteria bacterium | reverse complement strand
ATCGGCTCGCTCCTCACACGCCTGCGCGAATCTCAGTTGAGATTCGCCGCCTGGGTCGTCAGTAGACTCGGCCGCCCCGCCCCCCCGGCGCCCGGGGCGTGCTGCTCCTCGAACTGCGGGCTCTCCACGATCCCCAGCACGATCGCCGAGAACCGATCATCTTCGCGCCCCGCCTGGCGCACGATCGCCCGCACCGTCGGCATGTCGTGGTAGTCGAGCGTGCGCCCGAGCGCAAAGGTCATCAGCTTCTCGGTGATCGTCTGCACCAGCCGCTGCGGATTGCGCATCAGCGCCCGGCGCAGGTCGGAGACTCCGTGCAGCACCGTGCCGTCGGCCATGCGCCCCTGCGCATCGATCGGCAGCCCGGTGTCGCGGTCCTTCACCTGCCAGCCGCCCATCGCATCGAAGTTCTCCATCGAAAGGCCCATCGGGTCCATGATCCCGTGGCAGGCGTTGCAGGAGGGCTGGCGGCGGTGCATCTCCATGCGCTGGCGGATCGTCAGCTGCTTGTGCCCCGGCACATTCTCCAGCAGCGCCGGAATCGCCGGCGGCGGGGCGTGCGGGGGGGTATCGGTCACCACATCGAGGATCCACGCCCCGCGCAGCACCGGGGCCGTGCGGTTCGCGTAGGAGGTCCCCATCAGCATCGCTCCCTTGCCCAAGAGCCCAAAGCGCGCCGGGTTGGTAAGGGTCACGCGCCGGAACTGCGCCCCTTGCACGTTCGGGACGTGATACTCGAGCGCAAGGCGCGCGTTCACGTACGTCCAGTTCGCTGTCAAGAGCTCCCGCACGTCCTGGTCCTTCAGCAGAATGCTGTCCAGGAACAGCCGCATCTCGGTGCGATACGCCGTGCGCAGGTCCTCATCGAACCCGGGATACTCGACGTTGTCCGGCTCGATCTTGTCCATGCTGTCCACTTCGAGCCATTGGAACGCGAAATTCGTCACCAGAGACTCCGCGCGCGGATCGGCGAGCATCCGGCGCACCTGCCGCTCGAGCACCGCCGGCTCGTGCAGCTTCCCGGCCTGCGCCAGATCGAGCAGCTCCTCATCCGGCCCCTCGCTCCAGAGGAAGAACGACAGCCGCGAGGCGAGATCCACATCGCTCACCCGGTAGATGCCGCCCACCTTCCGCTCCGGGGGGGCGAACTCCGTGCGAAAGAGGAACTTCGGGCTGCACAGGATCGCGACGATCGCATTCTCGATCCCCGCATCGAAGCTCTGGCCGGCCCGCCCCTGCTCGAAGAAGCGCATCGGGGCGGCGAGGTCCGCCTCCGTCACCGGACGGCGGTACGCCTCGCGCGCGAGCTTCGTGAGGATCTGGCGTGCGCAGGGCAGCTCCTCGCCCGCATTGCTCGGATAGCAGAGGAAGATCTTCCGCCGGCTCGGCGTCTCGCTCACCCCCGTCGGATTGTAAGGGCCGGTGATCTGCAGGCCGCGGATGGTCGCCATCCGATCGTCGCCGCCGCGCGGGTTGAGGGGCTCGAGCCAATCGGCTGACTCCGAGAAGGCTCTCGCGACGAACGCCACGCCGACGCGGTGAGGTCCCGCCGGCACGTGCACGCGGATGTGCTCGAAGCGGGCCTTGAAGTCCTTGGCGGCCACGTTCGGATCCTGGTCGGCCTCCTTCAAATCCTTCGCTCCGCCGATCGAGCGCTCGAACACTTTCTGATTGTCGAGGGTGAGCACCACGTCGTTCGCGTGATCGAGCCCGGTGTAGTAGCCGATGCCGGTGAACACGCTCAAGTCGAAGTCGTACTCCCCATCGGCCGGGAAGTAATGCGTCACCACCATGCCGCCGCGCGTGCCGAGCGGCAGCCCCTCGACGTGGAAGGTCTGATCCTGCTTGCCGGCCTCGTAGATCGCGATGGCTCTCGTGGGATGCGGGTTGCCGATCGCGAGCGCCGCGAGCGTGCGCGCCGCGGAGATGTACTGGTCGAGGAACGTCGGGGAGACTTTCAAGACATTCGCGATGTCATCGAAGTCATCGCTCTCGGTCTCCTTCGGCAGCAGCGCGCTCGGATCCACCTGCACCCCGAGCATCTGCTCGACCGAGCGGGCGTACTCGGAGCGGTTCAGCCGATGCAGCACCACGAAGCCCGGATCCGGGTGCGCGCGGCCCGCCTCATCGAGGTGATTCGCCATCCAAGCGATGAAGGCATCGATCGTCGCCTGGCTCGGCTGCTTGTGCCCGGGCGGGGGCATCAGATGCCCCTGCAGCTTCATGATCGCCGTCTCCCAAATCTTTGCATCCCCCGGAATGTCCCGCGGCTGCATCGTCTCGAAGGCGACATCCCCGGCCCAATCGGTCACGTTGTGGCACGTCTCGCAGTACTGACCGAGCATGCCCCAGTAGGGCTTCGCCTGCGCCGCCGTCGCCGCTCCAGGAGCGAGCGGCCGAGCCGCCGCCGGCGCGGCCGGGCCGCCGCTTGCCGATGAGCCCTGAGCCGCCGGGCTCACAGGCGCCGCCCACGCGCCGCCCGCGCCGAGAGCCACGAGCGAGGCAGTTGCGAGGAGGAAGCTGATCTGACGTGTCACTAGACGGCTCCACGAAGCTCGCGACAGTGAGCGTAGAGGCTCCTGTAGGCGCTATGAATGAACAAGTCCGGGTTGCCCCAGCGGGCATCGTACTTACTCGTCGCGTGGGCCGCGATGATATCGGGGATGCCCTGCCCCTTCAGCATCAGGTGCCAGATGACGTTCTGCAGGTCGGCGAGCATCGCGTGCTCGGCGAGCAGATCCGCCTTCGTCTGCACCGGCCCCACTCCGGGGACGATGCGCGTCTTCTCATCGATCATTCCGGCGAGCGTCCGCGTCGCGGCCGACATCCCGCCGAGCCACCCGTCGGTGCAGTAATCGATGATGGGATAGCGGCCGACCGAGAGCACGCAGCCCGCCACCAGCACGTTCTGCCGGCGGAAGTACACGTAGATGTCCCCGTCCGTGTGCGCTTCCTCGAGATAGCCGTACTCGATCGGCTCCCCGGCGAAGGTCATCTGGCCCGAGGTGTAGAACGTCTCGGTCGGCCAGGCCTGCTTCGGCCGCGGCGCATACGTGCGGTTCTGCCATTCCACCCAGATCTGCGTGCCGAGCCACAGGCGCGTGTTCTCGTGCGCGATGATCTTCGCTCCGGCTCGGCTCATCCGCTCGTTGCCGCCGGTATGGTCCCAGTGCCAGTGGGTGTTGAAGACGGTGCGGATGGTGTGGCCCCCGGGCAGGGTGGCCACGGTGTCGAGCAGCTCGCCGGAGCGTTCCGCGGAGCCCGAGTCCACGAGCAGCACCCCATCGGGTCCGCTCAGGACCACGACGTTGCCTCCGGCACCCGAGATGACGGCGAGACGGTCCGTCAGCCGCGTGACCGTGAGGGGAGCGGCGCGCCGGGAGCGCGCAAGCGCCGCGGCCGGCACTAGGCCCGAGAGGCTCAGCCCGGCGGCTCCGCCGGCGAGAGTCG
>JASHSR010000268.1 GCA_030038645.1 Gammaproteobacteria bacterium | reverse complement strand
CGACCTCGAGCGTATCGGGGATGAGGCCGAGAAGATCGGCTACATCGCCTCGCGGCTCGCGACCATGGAGCGTCCGGCGGACAAGTACCGCGAGATCAAGCATCTCGGGCGCGTCGTTTCCCAGATGGTGCACAGCGCGCTCGATGCGTTCGCCCGGATGGACGCCGATTCTGCGCTCAACGTCGCCCGCCAGGATCGCCAGGTGGATGAGGAGTACGAGTCGATCCAGCGCCAGACGATCACCTTCATGCTCGAGGACCCGCGCACCATCCGCCGCGCCCTCGATGTGATGTGGGTGGTGCGCTCGCTCGAGCGGATCGGGGATCATGCGAAGAACATCGGCGAGTACGTGATCTACATGGTCCACGGCAAGGACGTTCGCCACACCTCGCTCGATGACGTCGAGCGGGAGCTGCGGGCGCGTCACGCCGCCGGCGGCACCTGAGGCGCAATCCGCGAAACGCAACGCGCCCGACGCACCTGAGCGCAGCCCTCCGGCGCGATCCGCGCGGCCCCCAATGAGGGCGGCCCGCGGCGCCTCGCTCACCCGGTAGCCGGGTGTATGATGCGGCGATGCTGCAAAGCCGCCGCCTCATCAACAGCGCGGGGACCGTGGCGTGCTTCGCCATGCTCGGCTACGCGTACTTCGCGCAATACGTGCTGCACCTCGAGCCCTGTCCGCTCTGCATGTTCCAGCGCATCACGGTCTTGGCGCTCGGGATCGTCTTCCTCCTCGCGGCGCTCCAAAACCCCCGGGCCTGGGGCGCGTACGTCTACGCGATCCTGATCGCCGTCGCGGCGCTCGCGACGATCGGAGTCTCCGCCCGCCACCTCTATGTCCAGAGCATGCCGCCCGGGTCCATCCCGGCGTGCGGCGCACCGCTCGATGCGCTCATCCACATGTTCCCGCTCACGCAGGTGGTCCGCAAAGTGCTGCGGGCGGGCGGGGAGTGCGCGGTGGTCAACTGGCGGTTTCTCGGGCTCGCAATGCCCGCGTGGGTGTTGATCTGCGCGGCGGCGCTCGGCATCTGGGGCGTGCTCGGCAATCTGCTGGGCCGCGGCACGCCCGCGAAGCGAAGCCCCTGGGTCGTGCGCAACCGCACGGTCGGAAGGCAGATCGACCAGCGGCGCTGACCGCGCAATGCTGACCGGCGGCGGGAGCGGGCGCTGCGGACAGTCGCCCGTACCGTCACGCGCCAGCGGCCGTTGCGCGGACCGGCCGCGCAGTCGAGCAGCCGATCAGTCGATTAGCCGAGCAGCCGCCGCAGGACGCCGAGGTACATCCCCTGCAGCGCGTCGATGTCGGCCGCGCGCACATGCTCGTTCACCTTGTGTATGGTCGCGTTGACGACCCCGAGCTCGACCACCTGGGCGCCGAGGGTCGAGATGAAGCGGCCGTCCGAGGTGCCGCCTCCCGTCGAGAGCTTGGGGATGCTGCCCGCGATCTCCTCTACCGCGGCGCAAACGGCATCCGACAGCGCGCCCCGCGGCGTGTAGAACGGCTCGCCCGAGAGGTACCACTCGAGCGAGTAGCGCACCTGGTGCTTGCGGAGCGTGTCCTCGACCGCCTGCTTGAGCCCCTCGAGCGTCTGCACGGGGGAGTACCGCAGGTTGAAGCGAGCCTTGAGCTCTCCGGGAATGACGTTGGGCGCCCCGGTTCCGGCGTTGAGGTTCGAGACCTGGAAGGTCGTCGGCTGGAAGTGCTCGTTGCCCTCGTCCCAGACGCGGCTCACGAGCTCGGCGAGCGCCGGCGCGAGCGTATGAACGGGATTCTCGGCGAGGTGGGGATAGGCGACGTGGCCCTGGACCCCGTGCACCGTGAGCCGCCCGCTGAGCGAGCCGCGCCGTCCGATCTTGATGGTGTCGCCGAGCACGACCTCGCTCGACGGCTCGCCGACGACGCACCAGTCGATCCGCTCCCCGCGGCCCACGAGCGTCTCGACGACGCGCTTGGTGCCGTCCACCGAGGGGCCTTCCTCGTCGCTCGTGATGAGGAAGGCGATGCTGCCCCGGTGCCGCGGGTGGGCGGCGACGAACTCCTCCGTCGCGACCGTCATCGCGGCGAGTCCGCTCTTCATGTCCGCGGCGCCACGCCCGTAGAGCACGCCGTCGCGCAGCGTCGGCTCGAAGGGGGGGGTCCGCCATTCCTCGAGCGGCCCCGTCGGCACCACGTCCGTGTGGCCGGCGAAGCACAGAACCGGCTCGGCGGTGCCCCGCTTGGCCCAGAAGTTCTCGACGTTGCCGTACCGCAGCCGCTCGATGCGAAAGCCGATCGCCGCGAGCTGCTCCATCATGACCTGTTGGCAGCCCTCGTCGGCCGGAGTGACGGAGGGGCGCGCCATCAGGTTGCGGGTGAGCTCTAGAGCGTGGGACACGGCGGGGAGGGCTGGACCTTCAGGACTCGAGAACGGGTGCGAGCGTTTCCAAAACGAGGGAGCCGGCGCGTTTATACGCAGAGGCGCGTGGCACGGCAAGAATTTCGTTCACGCTCCCCGAGGATCGTCACCTGGATGCAACGTTCGGCGGCGAGACTGCCGGCCGGCGGACCCCTGACGGAGACCTGGCGAGGCTCTCGCCGTGGCGTCCTCGCCTCGACCCTCACCGCGGGTGCCCCCGCCGCGGCGGGTGTCACGAGGGCGTCACATTTCTGTCATGTAATGCCGTTGCGTTCGGGGGAGAAGGCGGCGAGAAGCCGTGACCTACATCGGGAGCCCTGCATGTCCACTGCCAAAACCCTGACCTTGATGGCGGCCGCCGCGCTGGTCGCCGCCGCTGCGCAAGCCGCGGATATCTCCGGCGCCGGCGCGACGTTTCCGTACCCGGTCTACGCGAAGTGGGCCGATGCCTACAAGCGCGACACCGGCGTCGGCCTCAATTATCAGTCGATCGGCTCGGGCGGCGGTATCCGCCAGATCGAGGCGAAGACGGTGACGTTCGGCGCATCCGATATGCCGCTCGAGCCCGCGCAGCTCACCGCCGCCGGACTGCTGCAGTTCCCGGCGATCATCGGCGGAGCCGTGCCTGTCGTGCACATCAACGGCGTGCGGCCGGGCGAGCTGCTGCTCGATGGGCCGACGATCGCGGCCATCTATCTCGGGGAGATCACCGCCTGGAACGACCCGCGCATCCAGCGGCTGAACCCGCGAGTGCGGCTGCCGGCGACGGCGATTGCGCCGGTATACCGCTCGGATGGCTCGGGGACGAACTTCCTGTTCACCAACTACCTCTCCAAGGTGAGCTCGGAGTTCGCTCAGAAGATCGGCTCGAGCACCTCCGTGCAGTGGCCGGTCGGCATCGGAGCGAAGGGCAACGAGGGTGTGGCGAACATGACGGTCCGCACCGACGGGGCGATCGGCTACGTCGAGTTCGCGTACGCCCTGCAGAATCACATGTCGTATGCGAAGCTCGTCAACCGGGACGGCAAGATCGTTGGGCCGAGCACCGCGACGTTCCAGGCCGCCGCCGCGAACGCCGACTGGGCCCACGCGGACCACTACTACATGGTGCTCACCGACCAGCCGGGCGCGCGCAGCTGGCCCATCACCGGGGCGAGCTTCATTCTCGTGTACAGTGCCCCTCCCGATCCGGCCGCCATGGGCGAGGCGCTGAAGTTCTTCGCGTGGGCCTTCAAGAGCGGGGGCGAGATGGCGAAAAAGCTCGACTACGTTCCGCTGCCCGAGAGCCTGGTGCGGCTGATCGAGGAGACCTGGCGGACGCAGATCGCGGTGCGCGGCGCGCCGGTGTGGACGGGCTGATGGATCAGCTCGCCATCGAGGCCGAGTCGAGCCATGCGAGGAGGCAGCGCTTGGGCGAGCGGCTGTTCTCGGGCGCGACGCTCGGCGCCGCCGTGCTCGTGCTCCTTCTGCTCGGCGGGGTGACGGTCGCGCTCGTGCAAGGGGCGTGGCCGGCGCTCGCGCGCTTCAAGCTCGGCTTTCTCACGCGCTCCATCTGGAACCCCGTCACCCACCAGTTCGGCGCGCTCGCGGCGGTCTACGGCACCGTCGTCACCTCGCTCATCGCCATGCTGATCGCCGTGCCGGTGAGCTTCGGCGTCGCGGTCTTCCTCACGGAGCTCAGCCCGAGATGGCTCAAGCGTCCCGTGGGCGTTGCGATCGAGCTGCTCGCCGCCGTCCCGAGCATCATCTTCGGCATCTGGGGGCTGTTCGTTCTCGCGCCCATCCTGCAGGAGAGCGTGCAGCCCTGGCTCATCGCGCGCGTCGGGCCGCTGCCCGGCATCGGGCAGCTCTTTCGCGGGCCGCCCTACGGGATCGGCTTGCTGACGGCGGCCCTCGTGCTCGCGATCATGGTGCTCCCGTTCATCTCCTCGGTCATGCGCGACGTGTTCGAGACGGTCCCTGACGTGCTGAAGGAATCGGGCTACGGGCTCGGCGCAACGACCTGGGAGGTCGTCTGGAAAGTGGTCGTGCCGTATTCGCGCGCGGGAGTCGTCGGCGGGATCATGCTCGGCCTCGGCCGCGCGCTCGGCGAGACGATGGCCGTGACGTTCGTCATCGGCAACGCCCACCGGATCAGCTCCTCCTTGCTCGCGCCCGGCACCACGATCTCGGCGGCCATCGCGAATGAGTTCACCGAGGCGGTCGGGAGCCTTTACACCTCCTCGCTCATCGCGCTCGGGGTCCTGCTCTTCCTGATCACTTTCTCGGTCATCGCGGCCGCGCGCTTCATGCTGATGCGACTCGAGCGCCGCGCCCTCTCCTCGGTGTGAGCCTCGGCATGAGTCTCGGTATCCGCCGCAGCCTCGCCCGCAAGCTCACGAACGCGCTCGCTCTCGCGCTCTCCGCCGTTGCGACGGTGATCGGCCTCGCCTGCCTCGCGGCGATCCTCTGGACGCTCGTCGAGAGTGGGCTCGCCGGCATCTCGGGGCGGCTGTTCACGACCATGACGCCTCCGCCCGGCTCGGTGGGCGGGCTGCTCAACGCCATCTACGGGAGCGCGGCCCTCACCGTCATCGGCATCCTGATCGGCGCGCCGATCGGCATCCTTGCCGGCACCTACCTCGCCGAGTACGGCCGCGAGTCGCGGCTCTCGAGCCTCATTCGCTTCGTCAACGACGTGCTCTTGAGCGCCCCCTCGATCATCATCGGACTGTTCATCTACCAGGTCGTCGTCGTTCCCGTCGGGCACTTCTCGGCGCTCGCGGGAGCGTTCGCGCTCGCGGTCATTGCGATCCCGGTGACGGTGCGCACCACCGAGGACATGCTGAGACTCGTCCCGCAAGGGATGAAGGACGCCTCCACGGCGCTCGGCGCGTATCCCTGGCGCACGATCCTCGGCGTCATCTACCCGGCGGCGCGCAGCGGCATCGTGACCGGACTGCTGCTCGCCATCGCGCGCGTGAGTGGCGAGACGGCGCCGCTGCTCTTCACCGCGCTCAACAATCAGTTCTGGAGCACGAATCTCGCCGCGCCGATCGCCAATCTCCCGGTGGTCATCTTCCAGTTCGCCATGAGCCCGTACCCGGAGTGGCAGCAGCTCGCCTGGTCCGGCGCGCTGCTCATCACGCTCGCGATCCTGCTGCTCAGCATCGCCGCGCGGCTCATCGTCGCGGCGCTGCAGCCGGCGAAGAAGACTCGTTGATGGCAGCGCTCCGGGAGATCGCCGTAGCCCGCGCTCGCGCAGCCCAGGATGGCGCGGGCGACGCGCAGCCGCAGGAGTCCTCGCGGGCGCGGGGATCCCCGCAGGCGAAGATCGAGGTGAGCCACCTCGAGTTCTACTACGGCACGGTCCAGGCGCTTCGCGACATCAATCTCGCGCTGATGGACCGCAGCATCACCGCCTTCATCGGGCCCTCGGGCTGCGGCAAGTCCACGCTGCTGCGCGTCCTCAACCGCATGTACGCCCTCTATCCCGGACACCGCGCAACCGGAGAGGTGCTGCTCGACGGCGAGAACATTCTTGCGCCGACGGTCGACGTCGCGCGCTTGCGCTTTCGCGTCGGCATGGTGTTCCAGAAGCCGACGCCCTTCCCGATGTCCGTGTTCGACAACGTCGCCTTCGGCGTGCGGCTCGCGCAGCGCATCTCGCGGCGCGCGCTCGCGGAGCGAGTCGAGGCGGCGCTGCGCGATGCGGCGCTGTGGGACGAGGTGAAGGACAAGCTCTCGCAGGACGGGCGCAGCCTCTCCGGAGGCCAGCAGCAGCGCCTGTGCGTCGCGCGCACGGTCGCCGTGCAGCCGGAGGTCCTGCTGTTCGACGAGCCGACGGCCGCGCTCGATCCCATCTCGACGCTGCGCATCGAGGAGACCTTGCAGAGCCTGCGCGAGCGGTACTGCATCGCGATCGTCACGCACAATCTGCAGCAGGCGGCACGTGTCTCGAGCGTGACGGCCTTCATGTACTTGGGCGAGCTCATCGAGGCGGGGCCGACCGAGCAGATGTTCACGGCGCCGAAGGATCGCAGAACCGACGACTACGTGACGGGGCGCTTCGGATGAGCAGTGTCGAGGAGGGCGGCATCAATCTCAAGCCGAGCGGGCGCACCGCGGGCCCGTCCACGGCGCTCGAGGAGGTGAGCATCAGCCAGACCGTCGGGCAGCCGACCGTCCCCGATCCGGTCTTCTCCTGCCGCAGCGTCAACGTCTTCTACGGCAGCAAGCAGGGCATCCGCGACGTGAGCATCGACATCGGCAAGCGGCAGGTGCTCGCCATGATCGGGCCCTCGGGCTGCGGCAAGTCGACGTTCCTGCGCTGCCTGAACCGCATGAACGACACCATTCCCGGCGCGCGCGTGACCGGCACGATCCAGCTCGAGGGGCGCGACATCCACGACCGCCAGCTCGATGTGGTGCAGCTCCGCGCGCGCGTCGGCATGGTGTTCCAGAAGCCGAACCCCTTCCCCAAGTCGATCTACGACAACGTGGCGTATGGTCCGCGCCTGCACGGGCTCGCGCGCAGCCGCGCGCAGCTCGACGACATCGTCTGCAGCAGCCTGCAGCGCGCGGGGCTCTGGGACGAGGTGAAGGACCGGCTGTCGCAGGCCGGCACGGGCCTCTCGGGCGGCCAGCAGCAGCGCCTGTGCATCGCGCGCACGATCGCGGTCGAGCCGGAAGTGATCCTGATGGACGAGCCGTGCTCGGCGCTCGATCCTGTCGCGACCGCCCGCATCGAGGATCTGATCGATGAGCTGCAGGAGTCCTACGCGATCGTCATCGTCACGCACTCCATGCAGCAGGCGGCGCGGGTCTCGCAGCGCACGGCCTACTTTCACTTGGGCTCGCTCGTGGAGGTCGGCGAGACCGATCGCATCTTCACGAACCCGCGCCACAGGCTGACCGAGGACTACATCACGGGCCGGTTTGGGTGAGCCGCGAAGCGGCGAACGCGCACCCCAAGGATGGCCGGGCCGGCACCACGCACCACGGAAGGTTGCTTGGCAGGGCTTTATGCTTGAAGGTCACATCAGCAAAGCATTCGACGGGGCGCTCGCGGCGCTGCACATCCGCGTGATCGAGATGGGCGGGCTCGTGCTCGACCAAGTGCGCGAGGCGGCGCGCGCGTACACGAGCTGGGACGCGCATGCGGCCGAGCGCGTGATCGGCCGCGCATCGGCCGTGTCGAGCTACGACGAGGGCATCTTCCAGGACCAGTTCACGCTCATCGCCCGGCGCCAGCCGGTATCGCGCGACTTGCGCGCCGTCTTCGTCATGGAGAAATCCGTCGCCGAGCTCGAGCGCGCCGGCGCCGAGGCCCGCAAGATCGCGCGCACCGTGCTGCAACAGAACGGACGGCCCGCGCGGGCCACGTCCACCGATGTCCGCCAGCTTGCGCAGCTCGCGACGAGCCTGATGCGGCTCGCGCTCGAGGCCCTGGATCGACTCGACGGCGCGGTCGCCGCGCAAGTCATCGCCCACGACGATGAGCTCGACGCCGAGTACGCCGCGGGGCTGCGCCGGCTGCTGACGCGCGCCATGGAGGACCCGCGCCACCTCGACATCGCGATGGAGGCGGCGTTCGTGCTGAAGTCACTCGAGCGCATCGGAGAGCACGCCCGGATCGTGGCGCGCCACGTGCAGAGCATTGCGCCGCAGGAGGAGCCACCCGCCGATGAGGGGCGGGCGGACCCGCGCGACGATCATGCGCCGGCATCTCCGTCCGCGCCGGCCACACCAGCCATCGATCCCGCGGCACCCGCCAATCCCTCGACTCCCTCGACCTCCGGCCGGGACGCCTCCTGACGGAAGCTCACGGTCGGGCGGCAGCGCACAACTGCTGCCAGGCCGGCCGCTCGGGAGAGGGGGGTCCGAACGGCCGGCCTGTCGGACGACCGCCTCAGTTCTGGAAGGGGTAGTAGCGGAACGAGACCATGCCCTCGAACACGTTCGTGCTCGGGGCGCCGCCCACACCGGAGAACGCGTTGAGCTGGTTGTAGGCGATCTGCAGGCCGAGCTGCAGGTTCCCGAGCGGCCCGTGGTAGTACTTCCACCAGAAGCCGCCGGTCACCTCCTCCACGCGTTGCGGGTTGGCCACGCATTTGCTGCTACCGAGGAGATAGCAACCGGAGTTGTTGTAGAGCGGATTGCCGTACCCGTACGCGTACAGCGTCGAGACTCCGGCCGTGGTGATGGCCTGGTCGAAGTAGTCGGCGGACAGCTGCTCGCGGCCTGCGTAGCCGTAGATCTGCAGGCTCGGGACCGGCTTCCAGAACAGGCCGATGAGCGCCTGGTATCCCTTGAGCGTAGACAGCGTCCCGTTCGGCTCGAGCGTGACATCGGACAGCTGCGCAGATCCGTAGCGGCCGATTCCCCTGCCAACGAGTCCGCTCGCCTGAATGCTCAAGACATTGGGCACGATCGGCAGGATGGCGCCGCCCCCGATGCCGCCCCCGAAGACGGTGTTGGTATCCGTCCCAACGGCGGAGCGGAACCAGCGCCCGAGACCGTACAGCTCGTAATGGCCATAGCCGGGGTCGAGCGCGGCTTTGAGGATCAGATCCGGCGCGGGATCGATCGAATAGGTCGTCGCGCTGTCGAGAAGGCCGGAGGCGCTGGGCGTCGCGTTGTAGTACGTGTTGGCGGGGTATGCGCTCAGCGTGGACGGCACGTTGTTCGAGGTATTCAGTACCGCCTGCGGGCTCTCGACGGAGAAGCCCAAGGAGAAGGCGTTGCTGAACTTCTGCACGAGCCGCAGCTGGGGATTGCGCGTCCAGTTGAAGCCCGCGACGTACTGTGCGTCGATCGTCAGCGGGACGTCCTCGTTTCGTGCGTCGAGCCCCTGCTTGTACAGCGTCGCGAGACTCCAGCTCTGGCCGGCGAGGACGGACAAGCCGGAATCGAGCGTCATGCGCGCGTAGAAGTTGCGTACGCGCAAATTGTAGCTGTTGCTCTCGCGGGAGTTCGCGGTCGGCGCGGCGCCGAGGAAGTCCGTCTCGAGGTACGCCTCGACCCGCACGCCGTTCCACGGGTCCGCCTGGGTCAGCATCGAGAAGCGGCTCTGGCGCGCGCTCTCGCGGAATTCCGTGAGGTTGTAGTTCTCGACGTTCGGGAATGGAATGCTCGAGAAAGGCACCGAGCCCACGTCCGCGAATTCATCGTGATTGCGGTCGATCAGCGCCAATTCGGTGAAACCCCCGAAAGTGATCAAGAGGGGCCCCGCTTGGATTCCCGGTCCCGCCGGCGGGTCGGAGCCGGCCGCTGCCGGTGCGGAGCTCTGCGGTGGATCCGAGCCGTTCGAGGCCTGTGACGGATCGGAACCGCTCGAGGTCTGTGGCGGATCGGACACGTTCGATGCAAGCCGCGGATCCGACGTGGTGGTCGTATCCTTGGCCTGAGGGGATTGCGCCGCACCGGGCGCCGCAGCCGCTTGCCTCGCCTGCAGTCCGTTCAGCTGCTGCTGCAACTGCTCGACTTCGGTCTTCAAGCTCTGAATTTGCTGTGCCGTGCTGGGGTTGTCCTGGGCGAGCGCCGCAGTCATCGCGGACGCGCCGAGCGCAGCGGCGACCGCGGCGGCGATCGCCGTCGAGCGGCGGGCAGTGGAGGCGAGACCGGCGCGAGCGCGAGACGGATCGATACACGTAACTGTCATCTTCAGGTTTCCTATTCTTGGCCTCAGGTGACCTGTACGGATCGATCCGGGGAAGGTCGAGCGACCGAGAGACCCATGTTTTTTGGCGTCCCCCCGCCACCGATCGCCAGGCGCGGACACTGTGCTGCAGAGGTGTGACAGCCCCGCTGCAGCGGGATGACCGTTTTGTGTCGCGGTGAGAGCGGAGCGTCGGTGCGAAGGGCGAGCCGAGGTCGAGCCGAGGTCGAGCAGGGTCCTCGTCGATGGGCAGGATTTGGATCGCGAGCTCTCGCAGCGGTGAAATGTAAGCGGATGTAAGCTCGCGTCAGGTTCGGGGAGCCGGGCCTTGTCGGGTCCTGCGGGCCCTGCGGGCCCTGACGAGTCTTGCCGGGCGTCCTGACGGGTCCTGCCAGGCCCGGGCCGGAGGGCGCGGGGGAGCGAAGGAGCGAGGGCCGCGGGGGCCCAGGGGCCGGGCGAGAGCGCA
>JASHSR010000028.1 GCA_030038645.1 Gammaproteobacteria bacterium | reverse complement strand
GCCGCGCGAAAGACGCCTGCGGCGGCCAAGCGTGTGAGGGCGACGAAGCGAGCCGGGGCGGTCAAGCGTGGGGCGAGCCAACGTGTTGGCGCGGCGAGGGGTGCGAGGCCGGCCAAGCGTCCCGGGCGCCAGCGTAAGCGCTCGAGGCGGCGCTAGCCGCGGCCTCCCGGGATCGGCCGCCGACATGTCTCGAGGGTCGTCCCCAGCTTGCGGAGCGCAGTCATGAGCAGCGAACTCCTGAGAATCGGGCTCGCGCAGCTCGATCTGCTGGTGGGCGACGTGCAGGGCAACGCCGCGCGCGTGATCGAGACCGCGCAGCGCGCGCGGGGGGCGCTCTCGGCGGACCTGCTCGTGTTTCCGGAGCTGACGCTCTCCGGCTATCCGCCGGAGGATCTGCTCTTTCACCGCGGCTTTCGCCGGCAGGTGGAGGCCGGGCTCGAGGCGGTGCGGCGCGAGGTGCAGGGCGCCTGCGTCTACGTCGGCTACCCCGAGTACAGCGGCCTCAACATCTTCAATGCGGCGGCGTTGCTGAGCGACGGCCGCCTCCTCGCGAACCATCGCAAGAGCGAGCTCCCGAATTACAAGGTCTTCGACGAGAAGCGCTACTTCCGCGCGGGCAACGAGGCGACGGTCGTCGAATGCCGCGGCTTCAAGCTCGGCCTGCTCATCTGCGAGGACATGTGGGAGGTCGAGGCGGCCCGGGCCGCCCTCGCGCGGGGGGCGGAGCTGCTGGTCGTGATCAACGCCTCGCCCTACGAGATTCACAAGCAGCGCGAGCGCGAGCGGATCGCGCGCGACCGCATCGCCGATGTGCATCTGCCCATCGTGTACGTCAACATGGTCGGAGGCCAGGACGAGCTGGTGTTCGATGGCAACTCGTTCGTGATGGACGCGCAAGGCGAGGTGGTGATGCGCGCGCCGGCGTTCGAGGAGGGAACCTACGTCGTCGAGCTCGTGCGCCAGGGGTCGAAGGTCGTCCCGCAGCCGGAGGTCGTCGCGCCCGAGCTCACCGACGAGGCGAGCATCTATCACGCGCTGGTGCTCGGCGTGCGGGACTACGTCAACAAGCACGGCTTCCCCGGCGTCGTCATGGGGCTGTCGGGTGGGGTGGATTCGGCGCTGACGCTCGCCATCGCCGTCGACGCGCTGGGCGCGGAGCGCGTGCACGCCGTGATGATGCCGTCGCGGTACACGGCCGCCATGAGCGTCGAGGATGCGGCCGAGGAGGCGCGCACGCTCGGAGTGACCTACAGCATCATCTCCATCGAGAGCATGTTCGAGACGACGCTCGCCGCGCTCAGCAAGGAGTTCGCCGGCCGGCCGCCCGACAGCTCGGAGGAGAACATCCAGTCGCGCTGCCGGATGCTGATCTTGATGGGCATCTCCAACAAGACGGGCCGGATGCTGCTCACGACCGGCAACAAGAGCGAGATGGCCGTCGGCTACGCCACGCTGTACGGCGACATGGCCGGCGGCTTCGCCCCCATCAAGGACTGCAGCAAGCTGCTCGTCTACCGGCTCGCCGCCTACCGCAACCGCCGCGACCGAGTGATCCCGCAGCGGGTCATCGACCGGGCGCCCTCCGCGGAGCTGCGCCCGGATCAGAAGGACTCGGACTCGCTGCCGCCCTACGACGTGCTCGACCCGATCCTCGAGGCGTTCATCGAGGAGGATCTCTCGGTCGATGAGATCGAGGCCCGCGGCTTCGACCGTGCGACGGTCGGCCGGGTACTCGATCTGGTGAAGCGCAACGAGTACAAGCGGCGCCAAGCCCCGCCGGGGGTGCGCGTGAGCCGGCGCGCCTTCGGCCGGGACTGGCGCTATCCGATCACCAACGGGTATCGGCGATAGCGGCTACCACACCTTCCACCAGTGGTGGGCGTGGTCCGAGTACTGCTGCTCGGAATTCGGGAAATTCAGCCGATAGACCTCGCGGACCTGCGCCTCGCGCTGCTTCAGGCCGAGCTTGTCGTAGGCGACCATCATGATCTGTAGGGCTTGCTGAACCCCGGGCGCGCCGTCGTAGTCCTCGATGCACTCGTTCGCGCGCCGGACGGCTGCGACATAGGCGCCGCGGCGCATGTAGTAGTCGGCGACGTGGACGTCGTAGTTCGCGAGCCGGTCGCGCAGGTAGATCATCCGCTGGTGGGCGTCGTAGGCGTAGGCGCTCTTCGGGTACTGCTCGACGACCGTCCGGAAGGCGTCGAACGCCTTGCGCTCGTTGTCCGGCGGGCGCTTGGTGAGGTCGGCGTGGAACACGCGCTCGACCAGGTTAGCGGGCCGGTCGAAGTTCACGAGCCCCTTGACGTACCAGGCATAGTCCACCCGGGGATGGGTGGGGTTCTCACGGATGAACTCGTCGGCGGCGTCGGTGGCGGAGTCGGTCTCGTTGTTGCGGTAGTAGGCGAAGATGAGGTCGATCCGCGCCTGCCGGGCCTGGTCGGTGAACGGGAAGCGGGCGGTCAGGGCCTCGTAGATCTTGATGGCCCCCTTGTAGTTGTAGTTGAGGAGCGCGCGGTGCGCCTGCTGGTAGAGGATCTCGGGATTCGCCTCCACCCTCTTCTTGCGGGCGAATATGTGGCAGCCCGTCGTGGCGAAGCAGGACAGGCAGAGCACGAGCATCGCGCTTCGGGCAAGTACGGACGCGGACATGAGACGGGAGGCCCTCGATGGATGGAAGTGAATGGAGCAGTATAGCCAATCCGCCGATTCTGGCTTATCCGCCGATCCTGGCTTACGACTCGTCGCGTGACCGAGGAGTTCCGAATACACGAGCTGACGCTGCCCTCGGAGCTCGTGGGGCTGCGCCTGGACCAGGCTCTCGCGAGGGCGCTCCCCCAGTACTCGCGGGCGCGTCTGAGGAGCTGGATCGACCTCGGGGCGGTGCGGGTCGAGGGGCGGGCGCCGCGGGGCCGGGACAAGGTGCTGGGCGGGGAGCGCGTGCGCATCGAGGCGCGGCTTGCCGCGGAGGGCACGGTCGCTCCCGAGGCGCTGCCGCTCGATGTGGTGTTCGAGGATGGCTCGCTGCTCGTCATCGACAAGCCGGCGGGGCTCGTCGTGCACCCCGGCGCCGGGAACCCCTCGCACACGCTGCAGAACGCGTTGCTCGCGCTCGATCCGGCGCTTGCGGTCGTGCCGCGCGCCGGGCTCGTGCACCGGCTCGACCGCGACACGAGCGGGTTGCTCGTCGTCGCGCGTACGGTCGAGGCGCACACGCGCCTCGTGGCGGCGCTCGCCGCGCACCGGATCGAGCGGCGCTATCTCGCGGTCTGCACCGGGGTGATGACCGGAGGGCGCAGCGTCGATGAGCCCATCGGCCGCCACCGCACGCTGCGGACGCGGATGACGGTGCGCGGCGACGGCCGCCCGGCTGTCACCCACCTCAGGGTCGTGCAGCGCTTTCGCGTGCACACGCTCGTCGAAG
>JASHSR010000267.1 GCA_030038645.1 Gammaproteobacteria bacterium | reverse complement strand
GATCTTCGGATTGCGCTCCGTGAACGCCTCGGCGCCGAGGCCTGCCATCGGAAACTCGTTGGCGCGCGTGATCCCCAGCTCGGCCTGCGCTTGCAGGATGCGTGACGCCGCGATCCGCACGTCGTAGTTCTGCTGCAGCGCCGTGCGAATCAGCCGCTGCAGCACCGGGTCGTCGAACAGCTCCCACCAGTTCTCGTTGCCGAGACTCTTCGCGGAGCCGGACGCCGCTTCGGGCGCCGCGGACCGAGGGCCGGCGCCGCGATAGCTCGCCGGTATGTCGATCGCCGGGCGCCGGTAATTCGGCCCCACCGCACAGGCCGCGAGCAGCGCGCCCGCGGCGAGCAGAATCGTCGCTCTCATGTCACGTGTGCTCCGCAGGGGGGCTCGCCGCGGCGGGAGCGGCCGCCTCGCGCCGCCCGGCCCCCGACAACGTCTCGACGAAGTAGAAGATCGCGGGAATGAGAAAGATCGAGATCGCGCTCGCGGCGAGCATGCCGCCGATCACCGTCGTACCCATGATCTTGCGGGCGACGGAGCCCGCCCCCGATGCGAACCACAGTGGGACGCATCCGAAGATGAACGCGAACGAGGTCATCAGGATCGGTCGCAGCCGCAGCCGCGCCGCCTCGAGCGCCGCATCGGCGAGCGAGCGGCCCTTCTTCTCGTACTCGTCCTTCGCGAACGCGACGATGAGGATCGCGTCCTTCGCCGCGAGCCCGATCAGCATCACGAGGCCGATCTGCGAGTAGACGTCGTTCTCGATGTCCACCATGTAGGGCGGAAAGAAGGCCTGCGTGAAAAGGCGGCGCAGGAACAGCACGCCGAAGGCGCCGAAGACCGCGATGGGGCTCACGAGCAGCACGCTGAAGGGCAGCGACCAGCTCTCATAGAGGGCGGCGAGGATCAAGAAGGCGAACAGCACCGAGATTCCGAAGATCTCGCCCGAGGAGATGCCCTGCTCCGCCTTCCTCTGCTGGAACGACATGCCCATGTAGTCGTAGTCCATGTCGCGGGGCATGGTTTGCTTGAAGACTTGCTCGAGCGCCGCCATGGCCTGATCCGAGCTGTATCCCGGCGCGGCGTTGCCGTTGATCTCCGCGGCCTCGTACTCGTTGTAATGCATGATGAACTCGGGCCCGAGGCTCGGCTTCATGCTCGTCAGGGCGGAGAGCGGCACCATTCCGCCCGCCTTGTTGCGGACGTAATACTCTCCGGCGTCCCCGGCGCGATTGCGGTAGCCGCCCTCGGCTTGCACGTAGACCTGCCACTGGCGGCCGAAGCGGTTGAAGTAGTTCACGAAGAGGCCGCCCATGTACGCTTGAAGCGTGGTGTAGACGTCCGGGATCGGCACGCCCTGCTTCAGCGCCTTGTCGCGATCCACCTCGACGAACTCTTGCGGCACGCTCGCGAGCAAGGACGAGTCGAGGCCGGAAAGCTCCGGACGCTTGCGGGCGGCCTGCATGAACCGGCTCACGTTGTCCGCGAGATAGTCCATCCCGTGGCCTCCGCGGTCTTCCAGCACGAAGGTGAACCCTCCCGTCGTGCCGACGCCCGGAATCGCCGGTGGCGAGAAGCTGAAGGCGGTGCCCTGCGGAAGGCGGGCGAGCTCCGCGTTGAGCCGCGCCTTGATCACCTGGTACTGCTCCGCGCGGCGCGTGCGGTCCTGCCAGGGCTTCAGCGTCACGAAGAAGAATGCGTTATAGCTCGTCTGAACGTAGCTCAAGAGGCTGAAGCCGACGACGCTCGTCGTGTACTGCACCCCGGGGGTTGCGGCCAGGATCCGCTCCACCTCCCTCGCGGCCTGCTGCGTGCGCTGCAGCGACGCCGCGGGAGGGAGCTGAAGATTGACGTACACGTAGCCCTGGTCCTCATCCGGCAGGAAGCCCGACGGCAGGAGCCTCCCGAGCAGCAGCGCGACGCAGCCGAACAGGAGCACCAGCACGAGGGCCACGCCGCTCTTGCGGATGAGCGCGCCGCTCACACGCAGGTAGCCCTCGCGCGCGCGGCCGAAGACGCGGTTGAACCCGTCGAAGAGCCTCCCGAGCGCTCCGCTGCGATGATCCCGCGGCCGCAGCAGCAGCGCCGCGAGCGCAGGGCTCAGGCTCAGAGCATTGAACGCCGAGATCACGACGGACACCGCGATGGTGACCGCGAACTGCTGATACAGCCGTCCCGTGATCCCCGGGATGAACGCCGTCGGCACGAACACCGACGAGAGCACGAGCGCGATGCCCACCACCGGACCGGAGATCTCCTCCATGGCCTTCAGCGCCGCAGCCCGCGGCGCGAGTCCCTCCTCGATGTGGCGCTCCACCGCCTCCACCACGACGATGGCGTCGTCCACCACGAGGCCGATGGCGAGCACGAGCCCAAAGAGCGAGAGCGTATTGATCGAGAAGCCGAAGAGCGGGAACAGCGCAAACGTGCCGACCAGGGACACCGGGACGGCGAGCATCGGGATGAGCGAGGCGCGCCAGCCCTGCAGGAAGACGTACACGACGATGCTCACGAGCGCGAGCGCGATGAGCAGCGTCAGCAGGATCTCCCGCATGCCCGCCGTGACCGCCCTCGTCTGATCGAGGGCGATGACGTACGCCACATCCGACGGGAAGCGGTCCTTCACGCTCGCCATCAGCGTTCGGATCTCCCGCGCGTCGTCGACGGCGTTGGAGCCCGGGAGCTGATAGATCGCCATGATGGCGCTCGGCTGGCCGTTGAGGCGGCCGCTCAGCGTGTAGCTCTGGGTGCCGAGCTCGACGCGCGCCACGTCCTTCACGCGCACCGTCCCGCCGTCCGGATTCTCGCGGACGATGATGTTCCCGAACTGCTCCGGCGTCGTGAGGCGCCCCAGCGCCCGCACGGAGTAGGTGAACTCCTGCCCGGGCGGGGCCGGCTCGGCCCCGACCTGCCCGGCCGGGTTCACGGTGTTTTGAGCCTCCACGGCATTGACGACGTCCGATACGGTGATCCCGAGCTTCGCCAGCAGGTCGGGCTTCAGCCATATCCGCATCGCGTACTGCGCCGCGCCGAACACCTGGATGCTCGCGATGCCCGGAAGGCGCGTGACCTGATCGACGAGGTTGATGTACTCGTAATTCGCGAGGAACTGCGCGTCGTAGGTTCCGTGGGGCGAGTAGAGCGCGACCAGCATCATCGGCGCGCTCGTCGACTTCTGCACGGTGACGCCGTACTGCGCGACGCTCGCGGGAAGCTGCGCGGCCGCCTGCGTCTCGCGGATCTGCGAGAGGATGAGGTCGGTGTTGGGATCGGTGTCGACGTCGAAGTCGACGATCATCGTCATCTGGCCGTTCGCCGTCGCATTGAGCGAGTACATGTAGTTCATGTTGTCGACGCCGCTCATCTGCTCCTCGATGGGCGTCGCGACGGACTGGGCGAGCGTCTCGGCGTCCGCGCCGACGAACGTCGCCTGGATCTTGGTCTCCGGGGGCACGATCTGCGGGAACTGCGCGACCGGCAGCCGCAGAATCGCGATGCCGCCCACGATCACGGTCAGGATCGCGATGACCATCGCGACGATGGGGCGGTTGATGAAGAACCTCGACACGGCTCACTCGCCCGCGGAGCCGGACCGATACGGAACCGGTGTGACCGTGCTGCCGTCGGCGACCTTCTCCGTTCCTTCGGCGACGACGTGCTCCCCCGCCCGCAGGCCTTGGGTCACGACCCACAGGGTGCCGACGCGCTCGCCCGTTTGAACGGTGCGGATGGTGACCTTGTCGTCGGGTCCGACGACCGCCACCTCGTCCGATCCCTGGAGCTCCGTCACGGCGCGCTGGGGAACGAGCAGCGCGCCCTTCAGAACGGCCGTCACCGCGCGCACCTTGCCATACTGCCCGGGGCGCAGGATGTTGCCGGGATTCGGGAAGGCCCCGACGATGCGGATCGTCCCGGTCTGCGGATCGACTTCGCGGTCGGCGAAGAGAATCCGGCCGCTGTGGGCGTAGGTGCGCCCATCCGACAGGATGAGCTGAAGCGGGATCGGCGTGCTCGACGACAGGAGATTCACCGCATCGGGATTGAGCTTGTCGGCGATCCGCAGGTACTCCTGCCCGCTCACCGGGAAGTACGCCTTGACCGGATCCACGTCCGAGACGCCCGTGAGCACGGTCGCGGGCGTGACGAGGTTCCCGACCTGCACTTGCGCAATGCCGGCGATGCCGCTGATGAGGGAGCGCACTTTCGTGAAGCCGAGGTTGAGCGCGGCCTGCTCGACCGCCGCCCGCCCCGCCTCGACGGCTGCCTTGGCCGCGAGCTCGCCGTGCCTGTCGGCCTCGAGCTGCATGCGCGGGATCGCGTTCACCTGCGCCTCGGGAATGTCGCGCTGCACGTTGAGCGTGGCATTGCCGAGCTGAGCCTGCGCCTGCGCAAGCTCAGCTTTCGCCATGTCGAGCGCCGCCTGGAACGGGCGCGGGTCGATCTCGAAGAGCACCTGGTCCTGGTGCACGAGCGAGCCTTCGCGATAGTCCTGCTTGATGAGGTAGCCCGTCACGTGCGGCTGGATTTG
>JASHSR010000266.1 GCA_030038645.1 Gammaproteobacteria bacterium | reverse complement strand
TAATGCGCCGAATGTGATATCAATGATATTCTTAGTATACATGATATGATTTCCAGCTTGCTCATCAAAGAGACCAGTCTGCTCAATGGCTTACGACGCTCGGTGCTCGCGTTTCCGCGATCGGCTCGCCGCGGTCCCCTCGCAAGGCTCGACGCGCGAGGCGACGTACGCGACCGGCGCGATGAGCCTGTGACGTGACCACCCACCCCGTATGGGCGATCGGCCTGATGACCGGCACGGTCCTCGATGGAATGGTCGACGTGGCGGCTGTCCGCACCGACGGCATCGATGTTCACGAGCTCGGGCCTTGGATGCTGGTTCCGTACCCTGAGGCGGTGAGGAAGCTCCTGGAGGAAGCCGTCGCCGCGGCGCGCGAGTGGCAGTTCGAAGGCCCGGAGCCCGCCGTCCTCCGTCGCGCGGAGGAGGCGCTCACGCTCGCGCAGGCGGAAGCGGTCCGAGAGTTTCTACGAGACGCCGGCCGTGCCATCGATGCGGCGATCGTGGGGTTCCACGGCCAGACCGTTCTGCACCGCCCTCCGCAACCCGATCGCCTCGGCGACACGCGGCAGCTCGGAAATGGCGAATCGATGGCGCGGATGCTCGGCATTCCGGTGGCGTACGACTTTCGTACCGCCGACATGCGAGCCGGAGGACAGGGGGCACCGCTTGCGGCGAGCTACCACGCCGCGCTTCTGCGGCGCGCCGGTGCAGCGCCAAGCTCTGCCGTCCTCAACCTCGGCGGGGTCGCGAACATCACCTGGTGGGGCGGCGATGATGCGATCGTGGCGTTCGACACCGGTCCCGCGAGCGCCCCGCTCAACGACTGGGTCGGCCGGCACGGACTCGGCGAGATGGACCGGGGCGGCAGGCTCGCCAAGCAAGGCCGCGTGGACGAGGCGAAGCTCTCTCTGCTCCTGCGTCATCCTTATTTTTCGATGCCGCCGCCGAAGTCGCTCGACCGGAACGGCTTCTCCGCGGCGCTGGTGAGCGGCCTGAGTGCCGCCGATGGCGCCGCGACCTTGACGGCGCTCGTCGGCGCGGCCGTCGGCAAGGCGCTCGAGTTGCTGCCGAAGCGGCCCGAGACGCTGATCGTCTGCGGCGGCGGACGCAAGAATCCGGCCATCATCGATGCGATTCGGGAGCGGGCGCGCGTCGAGCCGGTACTCGCCGAGACAATCGGCTGGCGCGGGGACGCCGTCGAGGCCGAATGCTTCGCGTACCTCGCGGTGCGGGCGTCCCGAGCGCTGCCGATCACTTTCCCGCTCACCACCGGCGTCAAGAGCCCGATGACGGGCGGTCGTCTCGCGAAGGTCACTTCGTCCTGAGCTCGATGACAGGCGGTCGTCTCGCGAAGGCGGCCCCGCCCTGAGCTCACCCGATCGGCGCGGCGAAGGGGCTCCGCCCCCGGGAGGAGCGGGCAGTGCGAGATCGACCCGCGCGGATACGCCGCGGCTTATGGCAGTCCGTAGACGAGGATGCGGCTTTTGTCGGCCGATCCGGGCCAGGCGAACGACTTCATGCCGGAGGCGACGCCGAGAAGCTCGTGGCCGCCCGCGCGGTACACGACGAGCCCACCGCCGATCGACTGTCCGGTGCTCGTCTGCCAGAGCACGAGGCCGGTTCTCTGATCGAGCGCGAAGACATCGCCGCCGAGGTCTGCGGTGAATACGAGGTCGCCGCCCGTCGGCGTGACGCCGGCGACGATCGGATGAGGCGCCTTGAACCTCCAGCGCACGCGCCCGCTCTCCGCATCGAAGGCGGTGAGCCAGCCCCGCGCGGTGCTCGACGGGTCGATCATATCCGCCATCGAGCCGGTGCTCCCGAACCAGACCTGGCCGTGAGCGGGAACCGCGAGCCGGCGCACGAGCTGCACGCGGGCACACAGGTCGACCGCGCCGACGAAGAGCGAGTCCGCCGGCGGGCTGAAGGCGGCGCCGTTCCATTCCACGCCTCCGCCCATGCCGGGACAGAAGTGAACCGAATGCTCGCGCGAGAGTGGCACGCTCGCATTCTCGCGCGTGGTCGTCGGGGTTTGCGAGAGGAGCGGAATGATCGGCGCCCGGCCGCCGGATGAGGCCGAGCGGCCGATCCTCGAGCGGTCGAGGATCGAGAGCAGGCCGTCCTTGTTCGCGGAGGCGATGATCCTGCGCCCGGCGCGGGTGGTCGCGAGCGTCGGCGCGCTGTCGACATCCCAGTCGTGGCTGTCGCGCTTGACGAGCTGGTTGTAGCCGAGCAGCCGTCCGGTTGCGGCATCGATCGCGATCACCGAGTCCGCGTAGAGGTCCTCGCCGGTGCGATCGAGCGTGTCGAAGTCGGGCGCCGGATTTCCGGCGGGAACGTAAAGGATGCCCTTCGACTCATCGAGCGTGAAGGAGGTCCAGAAGGCGCCGCCCGAGATCGGCAGTCGCGGGTTGGTCCACGTGCGGCGTGCGTGTCCGTGCTGGGGCACGACATCGAAGCGCCAGATGACGTGCCCGTCGCGGGCATCGAGAGCAAAGACGTGCCCGGTGACGCCGACCGTGTCTCCCCCGGCGTTGCCAATGTAGATGCGGCCGTTCGCGGCAATCGGCGCCATCGGAATGGAGATGCCCGGCCCCTGCACCTCGAGCGCGCGGTCCCAGAGCAGATGACCATCCCGCGCATCGAGAGCGATCACGTGAGCATCGGCCGTCCCGCGGTATAGCCGCCCATCGAGGTAGGCGAAGCCGCGATTGACCGCGAGGCCGGGCGGACCGGCGCTCCTTCGGTGCCGGCTCCACTTCTCCGTGCAGCTCGATGCATCGATCGCGTATGACCCCTGGAACGTCGTGAAGTACATCGTTCCGTCGATGACGAGCGGTCCGGTCTGAAAGGAGACGACCTCGGGAAGCGTGTACGCGCAGCGCAACTTCAGCCGCCCGACATTCGTAGTGGTGATCTCCGCGAGCGGCGCGTACCGATCGCCCGCGAGCGTCCGGTTGTACTCGGGCCAATCCGCAGACCGCGCGGCGGGCGGCGCGGCGTTCGCGACCTCGGCGCAAGCGGCGAGCGCGGCAAGCGCAGCGATCGCGGCGAGCGCGACGGAGAGACGCCCCTTCACGGCTCGACCCGCCGGTACGGCAAATACCGAGGTGTCCACATCCTGCCGGCGACCCGCCGCTCCATCTCGCTCTCCCCGCGATCCTCGACCAGCCCCTCGCGCTGCGCCTCGCGCGCCACGGCGAGGGCCACGTGGCGCGATACGGCGCGCACCTGCTCCAGGGGCGGCAGAAGCGGCGCCGTAGGCTCCCGATGCGCGGGCGCGAGCTCGCTCAACGCGCGCGCCGCCGCCACGAACATCCCATCGGTGACGCGCGGCGCCTGCACGGCGATCACA
>JASHSR010000027.1 GCA_030038645.1 Gammaproteobacteria bacterium | reverse complement strand
CGTGTCGAGCCCGAAGGCGATCACGGCTACCGCCGCGAGCACGACGACCCCGAGGCCGCGCCGCACCCACTCTCCCGCGCCGAGCGAGCGCTTGAGGAGGGCGTACACCCGCCCGCCGATCAGCAGCACGATCGCGAGCGAAGTCGCAGCGCCCGCGGCGTAGCTCCCGAGCAGCGCCGCGGTCCGCGCGCTCGGCCCCTGAAGCGCGGCACCGGTCAGAATCAGGCCCAGGATGGGCCCTGCGCACGGCGCCCAGAGAAATCCGCTCGCGACGCCGATCACGAACGAGCCGGCGACCGTCCGTCCTCCTCCGCCCTCGGCCCCGCCCTTGGCCCCTCCCCCGGCGCTGCCCGCGTCCACTCCCGCCGACAGTCGGTTGCCCAAGCCGACCAGGGGCCGCATCGCGCGCTCGGCGAGCGTCGGCGAGAGCAGCAGCACGCCGAGCGCGGCGAGCAGGACCATGGCGGCGATCCGGCCATACTCGTTCGCCTGCACGATCCACCCGCCTCCGACGCTCACGAGCATCGCGAGGCCCGCGAACGTCACCGCCAATCCGGCGAGGAGCGGCAGCACGCTGCGCGCGAAGGGCTGGCCGGCGCGCGAGAACATGAACGGGAGGATCGGCAGGATGCAGGGACTGATCAGCGTCAGGACGCCCGCCAGATACGCCAGAACAAGCAGAGTCATACGGCCCTCGAGACGCTCTTCGCACCGGGTGGGAGTGGAACGCTCAGCTCCGCGGCCCGCATAATGTCAGTATATCGGGTGAGCGCCCGCGAGCGGCGGCTCGCCCGCCGGGCCCGAGCCTCGCGCTGGCACGAGTCGTACCCCCTGCGCTATATTCACAAGAATATAACGATAGAGCAATCCGCGTCTTGCCATCTCCGGGAGAATTGAAGATGAGAACGCTCATGGGCTTCGCCGCCGCGCTCGGCGCCCTCGCCTGCTTGCCGCCCGCCTGGGGCGCCGATGCGAACGCAGGCAGGACCTTCTTCCGCCAGCAGTGCGCGCTCTGCCACAGCGCCCAGTCCGGCGATAACGGAGGCGCGCAGGGCCCGAATCTCGACGGCGTCTTCGGCCGCCGCGCGGCGGGCAATCGGGATTTCAGCTACACGCGCGCGCTGCGGAACTCGGGCTTGACGTGGAACGCGGCGACGCTCGACCGGTTTCTCACCTCGCCCACGACGGTGGTGCCGGGTACCGCCATGGTCATCGCCGTTCCGAGCGAGGCCGACCGCCAGAACCTCATCACGTACTTCGAGGAGCTGAAGGCGGGCACGTTCAAGGCCGCCCCGCCGCCCCGCTTCCGGCTGCCGCCGGGGATGCGGGTCGCGAGGGCGCCCGTCCCGAAGGGAGCGCCCGACTGGAAGAAGGACTTTCCCGGGCGCGTGCATCGGGTCGATGTCGCGAAGCTGCCGGCGCCGTATGCGACGGCGGCCGCGTTCAATTTCCCGCGGCTCATCCCGAGGCCGGCCAACGCCAAGCTGCGATTGCCTCCGGGCTTCAAGATCGACGTGTTCACGAGTGACGTTGAGGCTCCGCGCGAGATGAAGCTCGCGCCGAACGGGGACATCTTCCTCTCGGAGACGCAGCTGGGCCGCGTGGTGGTGCTGCGCCCGTCGGCCGACGACACCAAGCCGGCGACGGTCGAGACGTTCGCGCAAGGGCTGAACCTGCCGAACGGGCTCGCCTTCTATCCGAGCGGTCCACACCCGAAGTGGCTCTACGTCGCGGAGACCAATCGCGTGGTGCGCTACGCCTACACGGTCGGGCAGGAGCGCGCGACGAGCGTCCCGGAGATCGTCGTTCCGCAGCTCTCGCCGGTCGCAGGCGGAGGGCACTTCACGCGGGACATCGCGTTCTCGCCGGACGGCCGGCGCATGTTCGTCTCCGTCGGCTCCCAGGCCAACGTGCCGGAGGACCTGCCCAAGAAGACACCCGAGCAGATCAGGGCCTGGGAGGCTGCGCACGGGCTCGGCACCGCCTGGGGCAACGAGACGAATCGTGGCGACGTGCTCGTGTTCGAGGCGGGCTCGAATCGGCCTGGAAAGGTCTATGCGAGCGGCATCCGCAACTGCGTGACGCTCACGATCCAACCGGCGACGGGAGAGCTCTGGTGCACCACGAACGAGCGTGACCTGCTCGGCGACGATCTGGTCCCCGACTACTCCACGCGTGTGCGCGAGGGCGCGTTCTACGGCTGGCCGTGGTACTACATGGGCAACTACCAGGACCCGCGCTTCAAAGACCAGCGTCCCGACCTGTACGGCAAGGTGACCGTGCCGGACGTGCCGTATCAGGCCCACTCAGCCTCGCTCAGCCTCATCTTCTATACCGCGAGCTCGGGACCCTCCGCCTTTCCGCGGCGGTACGTGGGCGATGGATTCGCGGTGTTCCACGGCTCGTGGAACCGCTCGCTGCGCACCGGCCACAAGATCGTGCGCGTGCGGATGAAGAACGGCGCGCCCACCGGCGAGTACGACGACTTCCTCGTCGGATTCATCGCCGACAACGGCGACGCCTGGGGCCGTCCCGTCGACCTGGTCGAGCTGCCCGACGGCTCGCTGCTGCTGAGCGACGACGGCGCCAATCTCATCTATCGCATCTCGTATTCGCGTCCGGGGCGGCTCGCCGCGGCACGGGCGCTCCCCGCCGCCGCGGATGCGCCGCCGGCGCACATCGTCATCCAGGGCGAGCGGATCTTCCCCGAGAGCCTCACCTCCGCGTCCGACGGCACGGTGATCATCGGCAGTATCGCCCAGCGTGCGATCTATCGGGCCCCGCCCGGCTCCGCGCTCGCCGTGCAGTGGATCAAGCCCGGCACGGACGGCATGCAGAGCATCTTCGGCGTTCTCGCGGACGAGGCCTCGGATACCCTGTGGGCGTGCTCCAACTCCTTCGGGCCTCCGCAGCCGGGATCTCCGCCGCCGCGCGCCACGCTCCACGCCTTCGACCTCCAGAGCGGCGCGCCGAAGGGTCGCTATCCGTTTCCGGCCGCAGGCTCGTTCTGCAACGACATCTCCATCGGACCGGACGGCACCGCGTACGCGACGGACACCAACAACATGGAGGTGGTCCGTTTGAAGAAAGGCGCCACGCAGCTCGATGAGTGGGTCGGAAACGGTGCCTTCGGGCCCCGCGGCGGCATCGTCGACGGCATCGTCGTGCTCGACGGGCGCGTGATCGTGGGCACCCTCGCCACGAGCAAGCTCTTCAGCGTTCCCATCGAGCCCGACGGCAGCGCGGGTCCCGTCACGGAGGTGGCGCTCGATCAACCGCTCGCCCGCCCGGACGGCATTCGCCGCTTCGGCCGCGACGGCCTCCTCCTGGCGGAGGGCGGGAGCGGCGGACGCCTGTCGCGCGTGATTTTGAGCGGCAACCGGGGAACGGTCACGGTCGTCAAGCAGGGCTTCTCCGACGGTCCGGTGGCCGTCACGGTCGTCGGAACGACCGCCTACTTGCTCGAAGGACAACTGGCCTCTCTCATGCGACGCCGCGCACCGGACGCGGACGCGGGCGCGGCGCCGAAGCCCTTCCGCGCCACCGCGGTGGAGGTCGGCAGCCCCTGAGCGCAAGCGAATACGGTCCGTGAGCGCGAGCGCCGGACCTTGAGCGGCGGCAGCCGGCCGCCGACAATG
>JASHSR010000265.1 GCA_030038645.1 Gammaproteobacteria bacterium | reverse complement strand
GACGATGTTGGTCTGGATGGGGGGCGCGATGACGTTCATCACGCGTTGCGCGAGTCCGGCCGACAAGCCCAGGAACCCGAGAACCTGAACCGCGATTGCGGCGAGCAGGACGATGACGCGCCGTGAGAAGAACTGCGAGTCGTGTTGCGTGTAGGCAGCCATGCTTTACGGTCGATCAGTGCTGTTAAGTTCGCGAGCCGCCCGGTTGCGGGCAGGCGTCGCAAAGTAGCTACGTTTTAATCCGTGCGCAAGTCCAAGATGGTCTCGCGCTTATATGCCAAAAGCCCGCGAGCGTTCCCCGCCAATCGTCTCGACAGTCCGTGCCGTCCTCGCCGGGCCGATATGCTTCGAGCGGACCTCCCCCGAGCGTCTGTAATAAATGTGTCGCGGCGTGCTGAGCCGCGCGCTGGGGCGCAGAGGCCAGACATCGACGTATACCCCTGTGAACTCTAACCGCTACCCCGCGCACTGACAACTCCGCTCATGCCCGAGATGTAGGTTTGGCCCCCGACCGCTTCGGCGCAATATGTTCCTCGCGCGTTCCGCCCTCCGGGAAATGGCCCGAGCAGGACGATCAGTCGGCTGTCCTTTTTGAGCGGATTGGAAAGCGGCCGTGCGTCCTGCGCAGCAACCCGTATACCCAGTGCGGCGGATCGTCTCGCGCACGCCGTGCGGCAAATCGCTGCGCGTATGCGCCCGAGAGGCCGGCCGCCCAGCCGGCCATCCCCTCGCAAATTTCGACTCCGCCCGTCGATGCGAGTTCGAGGCCCGCGCCCGTGCCCGCAGCCACGCTCTCGTCACCGCCCAGGCAGTCCACAGGTCCCCCGCGTGCGTCGGGGATCTCATCGGTGCGCCATCCCGGCTGGCCGGCTTCGGTCGCGAGCCGCGGGCCGCCGCGGGGCCGGCTCGCTCCGGACGCCTCGATTCCGCGCGACCTCGGCGTCAATTGACAACATTACGGCGATTGTGCTCCCATCCCCCCCATACGGCTACGGATTCACCGCTCAAGCACTCGTCATGACCGCACCCCTCAGAGAAGCGACGGTGGCAGGCGCTGCGGCGCCTCTCGCACTGCTGCTTACGAGCCTGCTGCTCCTTGCGGGAGCCGGTGCGGGTCAAGCGCGTTAACCGAGAGCTCGAGCCAACGCGAACGACCGAAAAACCCCGCACAGGCCCCACGACAAGGGCGGGTGCGGGGTTTTTTGTATCGAATCACCACGGGAGGCCAGCGATGAAGTTGTATTCACCGAAAGACGTCGACCGGAAGGCTCTCCGCGGGGCCCGGATTGCGGTGCTCGGCTACGGCAGCCAGGGCCGTGCGCACGCGCTCAACCTCAAGGACAGCGGCTACGACGTGATCGTCGGGGTGCGCAAGGGCGGCGAGGGCTGGAAGAAGGCGCGGCGCGACGGACTCGCCGTCGCCGCGCCCGCCGATGCGGCTCGCACCGCGGATCTCATCGCGATGCTCACGCCCGACCTCGTGCAGCCCGAGCTCTACGAGTCCATCGCCCCGAGCCTCAAGCGCGGCGCGACCCTGCTCTTCGCGCACGGGTTCAACATCCACTTCCGCACGATCCGCCCGCGCAAGGATCTCGACGTGGTCCTGATCGCGCCGAAAGGCCCCGGAGACCTCGTTCGGCGCCAGTACCAGCAAGGGCGCGGAGTGCCCTGCCTCATCGCCGTGGCGCAGGATGCGAGCGGCCGGGCGCACGCCAAGGCCCTCGCCTACGCCCACGGCATCGGCGGCACCCGCGGCGGCGTGCTCGAGACCACCTTCGCCGAGGAGACCGAGACCGACCTGTTCGGCGAGCAGACCGTGCTCTGCGGCGGCGTGACCGAGCTCATCGTGAAGGGCTTCGAGACGCTCGTCGAGGCCGGCTATCAGCCCGAGGTCGCCTACTACGAGTGCCTGCACGAGGTGAAGCTCATCACGGACCTGCTGCACGAGGGCGGCATCAAGAAAATGCACCAATTCGTGAGCGAGACCGCCAAGTACGGGGACCTCACCCGCGGGCCGCGCGTCATCGACGCCCACGTCAAGAACGAGATGCGCCGCATCCTGAAGGAGATCCAGGACGGCCGGTTCGCGCGCCAGTGGATCAAGGAGTACGCCTCCGGCCGCCGCACGTACAAGAAGCTGCTGAAGCAGGACCTGTCGCGGCCGATCGAGAAAGTGGGCGCGACGCTGCGCGCACGGATGCCCTGGCTCAACGAGCGCCGCGCCTGAGGCCGGCGCGCGGGACACGAGCGAGCGTCAGGCGAGCGCGAGGAGTGAGCGAACCCGAGGAGTGACTGCCATGGTTGCCGATCCCGACCGCGTCATCATCTTCGACACCACGCTGCGCGACGGCGAGCAGTCGCCGGGATGCAGCATGACCCAGCCCGAGAAGCTGCGCGTCGCGCGCGCGCTCGCGGAGCTCGGCGTCGATGTGATCGAGGCGGGATTCCCCGCGGCCTCGCCCGGCGACTGGGAGAGCGTCAACGCCGTCGCCCGCGAGGTGCACGGCCCGGTGATCTGCGGCCTCGCGCGCTGCAGCCGCCCGGACATCGAGCGCGCGGCGCAGGCGCTGCGCGAGGCGCCACGCCGGCGGCTGCACGTGTTCCTCGCGACGAGCGCCATCCATCGCCAGTACAAGCTCAACATGGCGCAGGAGGAGATCGTGCGCAGCGCCGTCGAGGGTGTGCGCATCGCCCGCGAGTTCTGCGAGGACGTCGAGTTCTCGCCCGAGGACGCCTCACGGACCGAGCTCGAGTTTCTCGCGCAGGTCGTCGAGGCCGTGATCGCCGCGGGCGCCACGACGATCAACATTCCGGACACGGTCGGCTACACCGTTCCCGACGAATTTGCGGAACTGTTCCGCTATTTAAGAAAGAATGTCCGGGGCATCGACGGCGTCACCCTCTCGGTCCACTGCCACAACGATCTCGGCATGGCCGTCGCGAACAGCCTCACCGCCGTCGTGGCGGGCGTGCGACAAATCGAGTGCACCATCAACGGCATCGGCGAGCGGGCGGGCAATTGCTCCCTCGAGGAGGTCGTGATGGCCCTGAAGACCCGCGAGACGTTCTTCAACGCGCGCACGCGCATCGACACGAGCCGCCTGTATCCCACTTCGCGCCTAGTCGCGAGCATCACCGGCATGTCGATTCCACGCAACAAGGCGGTCGTCGGCGAGAACGCGTTCGCGCACGAGGCGGGCATCCACCAGCACGGCATGCTGCGCCACCGCTCGACGTACGAGATCATGCGACCGGAGGACGTGGGGCTCACGCGCAGCAGCCTCGTGCTCGGCAAGCACAGCGGGCGGCACGCCCTGCGCCAGCGCATCGAGGAGCTCGGCTTCGAGCTCGACGAGAGCGAGTTCAACCGGGTGTTCACCGAGTTCAAGGCGCTCGCGGACAAGAAGAAGGAGCTCTTCGACGGAGACATCGAGGCGCTCGTGCTGCGCGCCGAGCAGAGCGCGGACGGCCCATGGACGCTCGTCGAGCTGAGGACGGCGACCGAGAGCGGCAGCCCGGCGGAGGCCGTCGTGCGGCTGGTGCACGCCGACGGCCGCAGCGTCGAGCAGACCGCCCGAGGCGACGGCCCGGTCGATGCGGCGTTCAAGGCCATCGAGGCGGCGACGGGCGTGAGCGTGGTGCTCCGAAAGTTCGAGCTGCACGGCGTCACGGGCGGCGAGGACGCGCAGGGCGAGGCGGTCGTCTACGTGGAGCACAACCGGCGCACCTACCGCGGCTCGGCCGTCAGCACCAACATCATCGAGTCGAGCACCCAGGCGTTTCTCGAAGTGGTGAACCGCATCGAGCTCGCGCAGCGCGCGGGTGCGCGCTCGCGCGAGGAGCCCTCGAGCGCGTCGCGGGCGGCTCAGACGGCCGTGTGACGCCGAGAGCGCTCCAATGAAGACGATGTTCCAGAAAGTCTGGGAGCGGCACGAGGTGGTCAAGGAGACGCCGGACACCCCGGCGGTGCTCTACATCGACCTGCATCTGATCCACGAGGTCACCACGCCGCAGGCCTTCGCGGAGCTGCGCGCGCGGGGCCTGCCCGTGTGGCGCAAGGACCTGACCCTCGGAACCCTCGATCACTCCACCCCGACGCGCACGGAGCAGATCTTCGGGGGAGCGCCGATCGCGATCGAATCCGCGGCGAGGCAGGTCCGGGAGCTCGAGGTGAACAGCGCCGCATTCGGCGTCGAGCTGCTCGATCTGCAGAGCGCGCAGCGCGGCATCGTGCACGTGATCGGCCCCGAGCTCGGGCTCACGCAGCCGGGCAAGACCATCGTCTGCGGCGACAGCCACACGAGCACGCACGGCGCGTTCGGGGCTCTCGCGTTCGGCATTGGAACGACGGAGGTGGGCCACGTGCTCGCCACGCAGTGCCTGCTGCAGCGCCGGCCGCGAACGCTCGGCATCCAGGTGAGCGGGCAGCTGGCGCCGGGCGTCACGGCGAAGGACCTGATTCTCGCCATCATCGGCCGGATCGGCGTCGCAGGCGGCACGGGACACGTCATCGAGTACCACGGCGAGGCCATCCGCGCGCTCGACATGGACGAGCGCATGACCGTCTGCAACATGTCGATCGAGGCCGGAGCGCGGGCGGGGATGATCGCGCCGGACGAGACGACCTACGCCTATCTGCGCGGCCGCCCCCGCGCGCCGCAAGGCGCGGACTGGGATCGCGCGGTCGAGGCTTGGCGGCAATTGCCGACCGATGCGGGTGCGCGATTCGACCAGGAAGTGAGCTTCGACGCGGGCGGCGTCGAGCCGATGATCACCTACGGCACCAATCCCGGCATGGCGATTCCGATCAGCGGCCGCGTGCCGTCGCGGCCGAACGATCCGATGTTCGAGCGGGCCCTCGGCTACATGGGCCTCAAGGCCGGCGAGTCGCTGCGTGACCGGGCGGTGAACGTCGTGTTCGTCGGCAGCTGCACCAATTCGCGCCTGTCGGATCTGCGAGGGGCCGCGCGCGTGCTGCGCGGGCGCAAGCTCGCGCAGGGCGTACGCATGCTCGTCGTGCCCGGCTCACAGCAGATCAAGGCGGCGGCCGAGGCCGAAGGGCTCGATCGGATCTTCCTCGAGGCCGGTGCGGAGTGGCGCGAGTCCGGCTGCTCGATGTGCATCGGCATGAACGGCGATACGGTCGCGCGCGGCGAGTACTCGGTGAGCACCAGCAACCGCAACTTCGAGGGACGTCAGGGCGCCGGCAGCCGCACGCTGCTGGCGAGCCCGCTCACTGCGGCGGCCTCGGCCGTGCGCGGGCGCGTCACCGATCCGCGCGAGCTGCTCTAGGAGCCCCATGGACCCCCTGAGAACCGTTCGCTCGCGGACCGTCGTGCTGCCGGCGTCCAACATCGACACCGACCAGATCATTCCCGCGCGCTTCCTCACCACGACGACGCGCCTGGGCCTCGGCCGGCAACTGTTCACGGACTGGCGCTACGCTCCGGACGGCACGCCGCGGGCGGATTTTCCCCTCAACCGTCCCGAGGCGGCGGGCTGCACGATCCTCGTGGCCGGCCGCAATTTTGGCTGCGGCTCCTCGCGCGAGCACGCGCCTTGGGCTCTCGTCGACTACGGCTTTCGCGCCGTGGTGAGCACCGAGATCGCCGATATCTTCCGCAGCAATGCGCTGAAGAACGGTCTGTTGCCCGTCGTGGTCGACGAGGCGACCGGGCGCTGGCTCCTCGAGCACCCGGGCGCCGAGGTAACGCTCGATGTGGAGACGACGACGCTCAGCCTGCCGACCGGCGAGCGGCTCCGCTTTCCTCTCGAGGCCTTCGCGCGCTTTTGTCTGCTGAATGGTGTCGATGAGCTCGGATTCCTGCTCGGGCGGACACCGCAGATCGAGGCGTACGAGCGGCAGAAGCCGGCGGACAGCACTCTCCTCCGCTCGCCATGAAAGCGACGATCGCCGTACTCCCGGGCGATGGCATCGGCCCGGAGGTCATTGCGGAAGGCTTGCGCTGCCTGCGCGCCCTCGCCGGCTCGTTCGGCCACGAGCTGCGCCTCGAGGAGCTGCCGTTCG
>JASHSR010000264.1 GCA_030038645.1 Gammaproteobacteria bacterium | reverse complement strand
TGTCCGCCTCCCCGACCGATGAGTCGCTGATCGCGTACACGCACGTCATCTACGCGCTGCACGCGCTCTCCGCGCTGATCGGCCTCACGAGCGCCGCGACCGTGGTCGGCAGCTTCATCTTCGGCCTGCCCTCGATCGTCGCGGTGATCATGAACTACGCGCGCCGCTCGGCGACGCGCGGAACCTTCCTCGAGTCGCACTTCCGCTGGCAGATCCGCACGTTCTGGTTCGGACTGCTGCTCTCGTGCATCGTCGTCGCCGTCTCGCTTCCCCTGATGCTCGTGCTGATCGGGTTCGCGACGCTCCCGCTCGGGATCGCGATCGTCGGCCTGTGGCTCATCTATCGGATCGTGCGCGGCTGGCTCGCGTTGCGCGATCGGCGGCCCATGTACGTTATGATGGTGTCATGAGGAGCGAGGGGGCCGTGAGATGCTCGGCCGCCGCGAGGAGCGTCGGCTTCGCGCGGCTCATGGGCTTCAAGAAGCGCTCGAGCTTCATGGCGCTCGCGGCCTTCGCGGCGCTTGCCGTCGCGGCGCTCGCCCTCGCGGGCTGCGGCCAAAAAGGGCCGCTCTATCTCCCGGACCGCAACGCGCAGGTCGTCACGCGTCCGGCGGCGTCATCGGCGCCTTCGTCGTCGCCAGCGACGAGCTCGGCGGGGACACCCTCCTCGTCGTCGGCATCATCGTCATCGACGGGCTCGGCCGCGGCCTCGTCGTCCGCCTCGTCGTCCTCTTAGACCCGGAACAGATCTCTCACGGGACGCGCGCTCGCGCTCTGCGGAAACACCGTCTCCTGCAGCGCGCGCGCCGGAACGCCCAGGTGCTCGAGCAGCACGCCTTTCAGCACCGAGCGCAGATCGAGCGTGGGCGCCACATCGCGCTGCTGATAGAGCGCGCGCTGCGACAGTCCGGGCCAGTCGGCGATGACGCGCCCGCCACGAACCGCTCCGCCGGCGAGCAGCGCCGCGGTCGCCGTGCCGTGATCCGTGCCGCGCGTGCCGTTCACGGCCGCGGTGCGGCCGAACTCCGTCACGAGCAGCACCGCCGTGTTGCGCCATGCCGGGCCCAGCTGCTCCTTGAGAGCCTTCAGACCCGCATCGAGCGCGGCGAGCCGCTGAGCGAGCTGACCCTGGGCGGCGCCTTCGTTCGCGTGCGTGTCCCATCCGAGCGTGTCGAACACGGCGACGCGCGGGCCGTCGTCGTGCCGCAGGAATCCTGCCGCGGCCTCGATGATCTCCCCATACCGGCCAGGCTTGCCGGCCGCATCCTGCATGCCCGTGCCAGCGCCGGTCTCGCGCATGGCCGCGCCGGCATCACGCATGGTCTGCGGCCCTCCCGAAACCATGGCATCGGCCGCGAGCGCATCCGCGAGACGCCGTGACAGCAGCGGATCGCGCGCGTACAGATCCTGAATGCGCTGCAGCGTATCCCCGTCGAGCGCAGCAAGGTGCGACGGCGACCAGGACGCCACCTCCGCGGGACCCCGCATCACGAGCGGCACGTTTTGCCCGAGCGCCACGCCGATCTCCTTGCGGCCGCGGCGGGCCGAGGGCGGCAGCGCCGCGAGCGCTCGATTGAGCCACCCCGTCTGCACGGCGTGCGGATGCGTGGTGCCGTTCTCCAGCACGTCCTGGCCGTCGAAGTGCGACCGCTCCCGATAGGGGCTCGCGACGGCTTGAAAGGTGACGAGCTCGGCCGCCGCATGGCAGTCGTGCAGAAAGGCGAGCTTCGGGTGCAGACCGAAGAGTCCGTCGAGCTGCAGCGCGCCGCCGGCGGAGCCCGGCGCCCCGAGCGCGAGCTCGCCGCGCACGCGAGCGTAGTCGCCGTCGCCCCAGGGCGGAACGGTCGCGAGGCCGTCGACCGCGCCGCGCATGATGACGAGGACGAACCGCGAATCGCCGCTCCCGGTCCCGGCGAACGCGACTCGCGAGGTGATGAGCGCACCCGCCGCGCCGGCCGCCGCGAGCGTGCCTCCCGTCAGAAACTCGCGCCGATTGATCGATGTCATGGTGTTCCCTTCGGGCGTTGAGAGCTCAGCGCCGCAGGAATTCCGGCGCCGAGAGCAATAAGGTGAGCGCTTGCGAGGCGCTCGCCGCGCGCGCGATCGCGGTGCGAGTGCCCGCGCCGAGCGTGCCGCCGAACAGCTCGCGCGCGAGCGCCCTCGCGTCGTAGAGAGAGCCGAGCCGCTGCGCGAGAGCATCCGCCCATCGGATCCGCTTGAGCAGCGCCGATGCGCCGTCCCAGTCCGAGGCGCGATCCGGCCAGCCCGCCGGAGAGCCCGGGCAGTACGGGCGCTCACCGAGAAGATTGACGGCCGCGAGCGCGGCGCGATCCACGCCGCGACCCGCGCGGCGAGCCAAGCGGCTCATCGAGCGCGTGACACCGCCGTCCGCGCCAACGTCCGCGCCGAAAGCAGCCCCGCTCTCCTCGCCGCCGCTCCGCGCCGAGAGCCCACGAAATGTCGAGATCACATAGTCGGACGGTGTCTTGTACTTGGCGAGCGGCTGAGTCCACGGCTCGGGCGAGCGGATGAGCGCCCGGTAGACGGTTTTCAGATCGCCTCCGCTCTCCGAGAACGCCTGAGCGAGCCGCTCCACCGCGGCGGGCGGCGGGTCGTCGCTGATGAAGTGGCGCGCGAGCTTCGTCGCGATGTGCCGCGCGGTGGCCGGGTGCAGCGAGAAGTCCGTGAGAACCGCGATGCCTTGCTCGATGCCCTCCTGGTCGTAACGCTTGCCCAGAATGACCTGCGGGCCGGGCTCGTGCATCCCGGGCCGGAATACGAAGCGGCCCGACTCGCCGCCCCACATCCGCCCGAGGCCGCCCCGCACTGAGCCATCCGTCGCCGCGCTCCCGGCCCGGCCATCCTGGCCGGTCGCTCGCTCCATCGCGCCTCGCCCGATGGACCATCCGGAGATCACTTTCGCAAACGTCGTCACGTCCGCCTGCGTGTAGCCGCTCCCGACGCCGAGCGTGTGCAGCTCCATGATCTCGCGCCCGAGATTCTCGTTGATGCCGAGTCGGGCGTCGGGGCGGCGGCGCGCGACTCGCAGGGCCATCGGTGAATCCGGCCCGATGGAGGCTTGATTGTCCAGGTACAGGAGCATCGCCGGATGCTGCTCCACCGCGAGAACGAGCTCCGTGAACGTGCCGAGCACGTGAGGCCGGATGGCCTCGCGCTCGAAGCTGCCGGCGAGGCCGAGCACGATCGGCTTGTCCACCGAGACGGCAAAGTGATTGGTCCAGAAATGCGTGAGGCGCTCGATGAGCGGGCGGTCGGTGGCGATCGCCTCGCGCAGGCGCGCCGTCGCTTCCGCGACGTAGATGGGCCGATACAGCTGGCCGAGCTTCATGACGGCACCGACTTCGCGAGCGACCGCGCTGCGCGAGCCGGCCTCCCCGCCCTCCGAGGCGAGCGCAGCGCGGGCCGCTCTTCGCTCGCGCTGAATCTCAAACGCGTCGGTGAGGATATCCGCGGTGCTGCGCAGCTCGGGATCGTCGAGCAGAGGCGGACCACCGGCAAGCTGTGCGTCGAGCCAGCGGCGCGGGCCCTGACGAGCGACCGCGGCGAGCTCTCCCGGGCGCGCTCCGAGGCCATAGCGGTTTGCGGCGACGGCGGATTCGATGCTTTCGCGCATGCCTCACCCGTGCTGGGTTTCGTGACGGTATAGCGCGGCAGCGCGGCGATCGTTGACATGCGGCTAGAGCGGCGGCAGCGGGGCACGGTTTATGTGAGGTGGAGACGGCGGGGTGACGGCGGCGGGTGACGATTGCGCCGTGATCGGCCAGATCTGCTTTTTGCACGGCGCGATATACTCGGCTCATCCGGCGTATTCCGCGATGGCCACCACCTCACCTCTGATCCTCGTCGACGGCTCGTCCTATCTGTACAGGGCGTTTCATGCGTTGCCGCCGCTCTCCAACTCGCGGGGCGAACCGACCGGCGCGCTGCACGGCGTCGCGAACATGCTGCTCAAGTTCATGAAGGAGCAGCGCCCCGAGCACATCGCCGTGGTCTTCGATGCGCCGGGCCGCACGTTCCGCGACGACCTGTTCGCGCAGTACAAGGCACACCGCCCCGCCATGCCGAGCGATCTGCGGGTGCAGATCGAGCCGCTGTTCGCCATCCTGCGCGCCCTCGGGCTGCCGGTCATCCGCATCGAGGGTGTGGAAGCGGACGACGTGATCGGCACGCTCGCGTGCCGCGCCGCCCGCGCCGGCCACTCGGTTCTGATCTCCACCGGCGACAAGGACATGGCGCAGCTCGTCGACGGCTCGATCACGCTCATCAACACGATGAGCAACACGAGGCTCGACCGGGAGGGCGTGAAGGCCAAGTTCGACGTCTATCCGGAGCAGATCATCGACTATCTCGCTCTGGTCGGAGACGCCTCCGACAACATCCCGGGCATCGAGAAGGTCGGACCCAAGACGGCCGCCAAGTGGCTCGCGCTCTATCACACGCTCGACGGTGTCATCACGCACGCCGGTGAGATCGAGGGCAAGGTCGGCGAGAATCTTCGCGCCGGCCTCGCGACGCTCGAGCTTTCCCGCAAGCTCGCCGCCCTGCATACCGACCTCGATTTGCCGATGTCGATCGAGGAGCTCAGGCCCGCGCCGCCGAATGTCGAAGCGCTCCGCGAGCTCTACGCGAGGTACGAGCTGCGGTCGCTGCTGCGCCAGCTCGAGCCCGAATCCAAGCCCGAATCCAAGCCCGAGGCTAACCCCGAGGCCGAGCCGGCGCTCGACAGCGACGCCCCGCTCACGCTAGCCGGCACGGCCGAAGTTGCGGCGCCGGCGGCGCCGTCAGCCGCGACGATGGCGCACCACTACGAGACCGTCTACGACTGGGCGGACCTCGAGCGCTGGCTCGCGCGGCTTCGCGAGGCGAAGCTCTTCGCCTTCGATACCGAGGCCACCAGTCTCGATTACATGCGAGCCGAGATCGTCGGCGTCTCGCTCTGCGTCGAGCCTGGGGTGGCCGCGTACGTTCCGCTGCGCCACGACTACGCTGGTGCGCCCGATCAGCTCGACCGGGAGCGCGTGCTCGCCGCGCTGCGGCCGATCCTCGAGGATCCTTATCGCGCGAAGCTCGGGCATCACCTCAAATACGACGCGCACGTGCTCGCCAACCACGGCATCGAGCTGCGGGGCATGCGCTACGACTCGATGCTCGAGTCGTACGTGTGGAACAGCGTCGCGACGCGCCACGACATGGATTCCACCGCGGCGCGCTACCTCGGCGTGACGACCATCAAGTTCGAGGACGTGGCGGGCCGAGGCGCGAAGCAGCTCACGTTCAATCAGGTGCCGGTCGAGCGCGCGGCGGAGTACTCCGCCGAGGACGCGGACGTGACGATGCGGCTGCACGAGGCGCTGTGGCCGCGGATCGAAGGCGTGCCCGCACTCAAGGCACTCTATGAGGAGCTCGAGCAGCCGCTCGTCCCCGTGCTCATGCGCATGGAGCGCCGCGGCGTCCTCATCGATCGCGAGAAGCTGCGGACGCAGAGCGGCGAGATCACGGTCCGGCTGCGCGAGCTCGTGCTGGAGGCGCAGCAGGTGGCGGGCTGCGAGCTCAACGTCGACTCGCCGAAACAGCTGCAGCAGGTGCTGTTCGAGAAGCTCGGCCTGCCGGTCCTGCGCAAGACGCCGACCGGCCAGCCCTCGACCGCTGAGGACGTGCTCGAGGAGCTCGCCGCCTCCTTCCCGCTGCCGAGGATCATTCTCGACTACCGCACGCTCGCCAAGCTCAAATCGACCTACACGGACCGGCTGCCCGAGCAGATCAACGAGCGCACCGGGCGGGTGCACACGTCCTATCATCAGGCGGTCGCGCAGACGGGCCGGCTCTCCTCCTCCGATCCCAATCTGCAGAACATCCCCATCCGGACCGCCGAAGGCCGGCGCATCCGCCAGGCCTTCATCGCGCCGCCGGGCTCGCTGCTCCTCGCCGCGGATTACTCGCAGATCGAGCTGCGCATCATGGCGCACCTGTCGGGCGACGAGGGCCTGCTCAACGCGTTCGCCCACGACCTCGACGTGCATCGGGCGACGGCGGCGGAGATCTTCAGCGTCCCGCCCGAGGCCGTGAGCGCCGATCAGCGGCGGCTCGCCAAGACCATCAACTTCGGCCTGATCTACGGGATGTCGCCTTTCGGCCTCGCGCGCCAGCTCGGGATCGAGCGCGGCGCCGCGCAGAAATACGTAGAGCGCTACTTCGCGCGCTACCCGGGCGTCAAGCGGTTCATGGACGAGACGCGCGTGCGGGCGCGGGAGACGGGCTACGTCGAGACCGTCTACGGCCGTCGCCTGTACCTGCCCGACATTCGCTCGAGCAACCGCTCGCTGCAGCAGTACGCCGAGCGCAGCGCGATCAACGCGCCGATGCAGGGCACGGCGGCCGATATCATCAAGCGCGCGATGATCGCAGTCGATGCCTGGTGCCAGCGCGAGGAGGCGCCGGCGCGGCTTCTGATGCAGGTGCACGACGAGCTCGTGCTCGAGGTACGCGCGGACGCGATCGACACCGTTACGTCGGCGGTGAGAGAGCGCATGACCAATGCTGCTGAGCTTAAGGTACCGCTCAGAATCGAGATCGGGGTCGGGGCCAATTGGGACGAAGCGCACTGAGCGAACGCCTTGCCCAAGGCGGCGCGAGCACGTCCGCAGCGCCCCGCAAGCTGTAGCGTCGAAGCTACAGTTGGATACTCAACTCTTTGATTTATATGAGAGTCTTTTTGAAGAACTGGACGGAACTTCCCTTCCGGTGTGCCGTCTAATTTTTCGAGTGCCTCCAGCACTCCCCGCTTCCCTCCCTGAGCGGGTACGACCCGGTTCATGAGACCTGTGCCGGGTTAGTCTGCCCCGGTGGCCTCACGGCCACCGGGGAATTTTTTATGTGCCCTCAGCGCCCGCGAGCCAGGTTGCGAGCACCTGCTGGGCCTCGGCGAGACCCTCTCCCCCCACGGCCGAGAACAGCTGCGCCGACGCGCGGCTCTGCAGGGTCCGCTGCGCCGTGCGCAAGCCCTCGGCCGCCTCCCGACGATTGAGCTTGTCCGCCTTGGTGAGCAGCACGTGGATGCGGCGGGCGGCCGGGTCGGCCCACTCGATGAGCGCCAAGTCGGCCTCGCCGACGCCGCGCCGCGCATCCACGATCAGGAACAAGCCGTGCAGCGACCGGCGCTTGCGGAGCGCCTCGATGAGCGGACCCCACTCGAGCCGCTCGCGCTCGGGCACGCGTGAGTAGCCGTATCCCGGGAGGTCGACGATCCGGCGGTCGGCGCCGAGCTCGAAGAAATTGAGCAGCCGCGTCCGGCCCGGCGTCTTGCTCGCCCGCGCGAGGGAGCGCCGGCCGAGGATCGCGTTGATCGCGCTCGACTTGCCTGCGTTGGAGCGCCCCGCGAACGCCACCTCGACGCCGCGATCGGGAGGGAACTGCCCCACGGCGGCCACGCTCAGGAGAAATTGGGCTTCCGCAAACCGACTCATGGACCGGCAGGCATCCGCCCCTCAAGCGGCGAAAAATCGTAGTGTACAATTCGCGGCCTTTATACCCGAGCCGAGGTTCACGCATTGAGCCCAGAAGTCGAAGCGCTCGCCGGCGCCTCTCGCCGGCAGGGGGGTCAGGCCGTCAGACGGCCCCGTTTCATTGCCACATTGGCCGCAGTCGCGATGGCCCTGCCCGCCGCATCAACGTGGGCGGCCACGCCGGTCCTGACGCTGTATCCCTACGCCCACGGCACGGTCGCTGCGGGAGCCGCCAAGGCGGCGGTCTGCGCCGCGTGCCACGGCCCGAACGGGAACAGCACCAATCCCGTGTGGCCCATGCTCGCCGGCCAGAACGCCGTATACATCGATGAGCAGCTGCAGCTGTTCAAGGCGGGAGTCCGCAACAACCCGATCATGATGCCCATGGCGACCATGCTGTCGGACGAGGACATCGACAACATCTCGGTGTACTACGAGGCGCAGACCCCCGTCGGCGGCGAGGCCGACCCCTCGTACTGGAAGGCCGGCGAGGCGCTGTACAAGTACGGCGATCCGAGCCGCAGCATTCCAGCCTGCCGCGCCTGCCACGGACCCTTGGGCAAGGGCAACCTGGCATCCGGATACCCGGCGCTGCGCGCCCAGCACGCCCAGTACGTGATCAAGGAGCTGCAGGACTTCGCGAGCGGCGCGCGCTATGCAGGCGCCGCTGCCGACAAGCCGCAGAGCCGTAACGGCTACATGATGAGCACCATCGCGAAGCTGCTGACGCCCGAGGACATCCGCAACGTGGCATCCTACGTCCAGGGCATGCGCTGAGCCTTGCACGGCCCGCGATGCCCGCTCCCGGACGGCGGCGCCCATCGCGCAGAGGTCTATGATGAAACGTCCCTTCGTGGTTCTCATCCTTCTCGCCGCGGTGAGTCTCGGCGCCTGCAGCCGCGGAGCGTCACACACCTTGGCCACGGCGGCCGTGACGCCGCAGCCTTCCGCCACCGCGCAGCAGCCGGCGAGCGACGCCGCGAAGACAGCGTCGCAGGCGTCCTCATCGACGGCGGCGGCGCAATCGGCGGCGCAGCCCGCCCCCGCCGAAGCGACCGCCGACGCTCAGGACCAGCCGGCGACGGCATCGCTCGAGCACATTGCCGCCATGCCGGCGAACGAGCAGCTGCCGGGCGGGCGCTGGAAGGCCGGCGTCAACTACGACGTGATCTCGCCCGCACAGCCGACCACCGCCGAGCCGGGCAAGGTCGAG
>JASHSR010000026.1 GCA_030038645.1 Gammaproteobacteria bacterium | reverse complement strand
CCCACTGCCAGCCTCCCGCGACCACGGCGAGCCACTGCAGGAACGGATACGCCACGCAGCCCGCGAGGTCCGGCTGCGAGCCGCTCGATTCGACGAGACGCTGCGCTGCGGCTCTGAGAAGCCCGCATTCGGCGAGGATCAGCCCCGAGAGGGCGGCAAGGCCTGCGCCGGGCTCACCGGGCGCCTGCGCGGCGCGGCGGACCAGCGCATGCGCGGCGCCTTCCATCTCCGCGAGCAGCTCCTCGAGCGCGGCGCCGCCGTCGCGTATCACCCTGCGCACGAGCAGATCCTGCGCCTGAATGTAGTTGGTGCCCTCGAAGATGGGGCCGATGCGGGCGTCGCGATAGACCTGCGAGATCTCGCTCTCGTTGACGTAGCCCGACCCGCCATGCACCTGGACGCCGAGCGAGGCGACCTCGACCGCGATGTCGGAGCACCAGGCCTTCACGAGCGGCGTGAGCAGCGCGAGTCGCCGTCCGGCTCGCTCGCGCAACGGCTCGCCTACGTCCGCGCAAGCGACATCGAGCGTCGCGGCCGCGTTATAGGCGAGGCACCGAGCGCCGTGCGTCAGCGCCTTCATCGTGAGCAGCATGCGGCGCACGTCGGGGTGCTCGACGATCGGGAGCTGCGCGCCGGTCGCTGCGTCCCGCCCCTGACGGCGCTCGTGCGCGTAGGCGCGCGCGAGCTGGCAGGCGCGCTCGGCGAGGCCGGTCGAGTGCAGCCCCACGCCGATGCGCATGTGATTCATCATCGTGAACAGGCAGGCGAGGCCCTCGTTCAGGGGCCCGACCAGCCAGCCGCGGGCCCCGCGCGCGGCATCTCGGTCACCGAGCGCCATCACGCAGGTCGGGCTCGCCCGGATGCCCATTTTGTGCTCGAGCGAAACGGCGTGAATGTCGTTCGGCAAGCCCTCCGGCAGCATCTTGGGCACCAGGAACAGCGAGATGCCTCGCAGGCCCGCCGGCGCGCCCGGCGTGCGCGCGAGGACCAGATGGACGATGTTGTCGGCGAGATCGTGGTCGCCCCAGGAGATGAAGATCTTCCGGCCGGCGAGGCGCCAGGCGTCGCCGTCCGGCTCCGCCATCGTGCGGACCGTGGAGAGGTCGGAGCCCGCCTGCGGCTCGGTGAGGCACATGGAGGCCGTCCACTCGCCGCTCACGAGCCGTGGGAGGTAGCGCTCCCGCAGCGTAGGCGAGGCATGGAGCCGCAGCGCCTCCACCGCCCCGTTCGCCGCCTCCGGGCACATGGCGAAGGCGAGGTTTGCGCCGCCCCAGGTCTCCGTGGCCGCGGCGCCGAGCAGCATCGGAAGCCCTTGGCCGCCAAACTCCTCGGGGGCGCAGACCGTCGGCCAGCCGTCCGCGCAGAATCGCCGATAGGCCTCGCGGAAGCCGTCCGGCGTTACGACGCCGCGGGCGGTGAGTCGCGACGGCGCCGCATCGCCCGCGGCGTTGAGGGGAGAGAGCACCTCGCGCGCGATGCGGGCGGCGCCTTGCAGAACCGCCTCGGCCGTATCGCCGAGGGCCTCCTCGCGGCCGGGGAGCGAGCGCAGCTGCGCGGCTCGCGCGGCCTGGTCGATCGCTGCGCGGATCAACGCGAGCGGCGCTTCGTAGGGTGTCGGCATCGCCTCTTGACTCCGAGCGGACTCGAGGGAATTGTGCCGGAGATCGCAGTCGCCGTGAGGCCGGAAAAGTGAGCGCGACCGCTCCGGGCTTCGAGACCTCGAGCGAGCACCGCTGCTTCGGCGGCGTGGTGGGCTTTTACCGCCACGACGCCGCGACGACGGCCTGCTCCATGCGCTTCGCCGTGTTCGTTCCTCCTCAGGCGGGGAGCGGGCGCGTGCCCGTGCTCTACTACCTCGCGGGGCTCACCTGCACCGAGGAGACCTTCATGATCAAGGCGGGCGCGCAGCGCGTCGCCGCGGAGCTCGGACTGATGCTCGTGGCGCCCGATACCAGCCCGCGAGGCGTCACCCTGCCGGGCGACCGCGAGGCCTGGGATTTCGGCGTGGGAGCGGGCTACTACCTCGATGCGACGCAGGCTCCGTGGGACCGGCACTACCGGATGGAATCGTACGTCACGCGTGAGCTGCCCGCGCTCGTCGAGGCCGGCTTTCCGGCCGATCCCGGCCGCCGGGGGATCTTCGGGCACTCGATGGGCGGGCACGGCGCGCTGACCCTCGCGCTCAAGAATCCGGGGCAATATCGGTCGGTCTCCGCCTTCGCGCCGATCGCCGCGGCGAGCCGATCGCCTTGGGGGCGCAAGGCGTTCGCGAGCTATCTCGGCCCGGACCGCGGTCAGTGGAGCGCATACGACGCCACCGAGCTCGTGCTGCGCGTGCCGGACGGACCGCGCCGGCCGCCCATCCTCATCGATCAGGGGCTCTCGGACGCGTTTCTCGAGACGCAGCTGCATCCGCGCGTGTTCGAGCAGGCGTGTGCCAAGGTCGGCCAGCGGCTCACGCTGCGCCGCCATGAGGGCTACGATCACGGCTACTACTTCATCTCGAGCTTCATCGAGGATCACCTGCGCCACCACGCGAGGCTCCTCGCGTAGGCGCTCAGCCGCTCACGCCCTCCGGCCCTCCGGCCCCTACAGCTCCCGCGCAACCTCGATGAAGATCGCCCGCAGCCATGCATGGCCGGGATCGGGCTCGTTGCGCTTGTGCCAGAGAAGCACCTCGTGGCCGTTCAGCGTGTCGAACGGCAGCGCGAATGTCTTGAGCGGGACGAGCGGCGCGGCGAGCCTCGCAACCCGCTCGGGCAGCGTCGCGATGAGGGGGGTGCCCGGCAGCATGAACGGCAGCTCGAGCAGGCTCTGCCCGGTGGCGCGGACGTCGATGTCGAGGTTGAGGAGGCGCCGCACGAACTCCTCGACGGGAGCGGTTTGGCCGTTCGGACGGGCGAACACATGGGGCAGGGCCTGATACTGCTCGAGGGTCAGCTCGTCGCCGAGGGTCGGATGGTCCCGGCACGCGGCGCCCACCCAGTGCACGGGACGCAGCTCGATCACCCGCAGCGTATCCGGATAGGCTCGGATGCCGAAGAACCTGAGCAGGTCCAGGCACAGGCACAGGTCGGCATCGCCGTATTCGAGGCGCGCGAGGCTGGTATGGGAGACCTGCTCGAAGTGGCACTGGATGCCCGGGGCCTCGCGCGCGACGCGGCGCAACACGGCCGGGACGATGCGGGGCACCGCCTCGTCGGTCACGATGACGGTGAAGGTCCGCTTGACCGTTTTGGGGTCGAAAGTCGGCTGAGTACCGAGCGTCGCCTGGATCCTGAGCAGGGCCTCGCGGACGGGCTCCACGAGCGAGAGGCCTCGGGGGGTGAGCTCCATGTCCCGGCCGACCCTCACGAGGAGCGGGTCGTCGAAATAGTCGCGCAGCTTCTGCAGCGCGGCGCTCATGGCCGGCTGCGACACGTACACCCGCTCGGCCGCGCGAGTCACGTTCTTCTCGTGCAGCAGCGCATCGAGCGCGATGAGCAGGTTGAGGTCGAACCGATTGAGCTGCATGGCTCTCTTACGACGCCCCCGCCGCGAGCTGCGGGCGCCGTGACGCTCCGCCGCCGTGTGGACGGTCATATTGGACGCGAATAGCTCTAATTCGCAAAAGCGATTGCCCCGGCCGCGGCCGCGGCGCTAACTTCGTCCGCGCGCCATGCAAGCCCTCACTCCCAGCCAACAGGAAGCCGTGCGCCGCATCGTGGCGCAGATGAGGAGCCGTCCCGGGCCCCTGCTCGAGATCCTGCACGCCATCCAGCGCGAGCTGGGATTCATTCCGGGCGCCGCCGTGCCGCTCATCGCCGAGGAGCTCAATCTCTCGCGCGCCGAGGTTCACGGCGTCGTCACGTTCTATCATCATTTCCGCCACACTCCGCCCGGCCGGCATACCGTTCAGATCTGCCGGGCGGAATCCTGCCAATCGATGGGGGCCGAGGGTCTGGCCGAGCACGCGATGCGCCGGCTCGGCGTGAGCTTCGAGGAGACGACCGCCGACGGCGCGTTCTCCCTGCACCCAGTGTACTGCCTCGGCAATTGTGCGTGCTCGCCGGCCGTCATGATAGATGGGGACCTGTACGGTCGCGTCAGCCCGGACCGGCTCGACGAGCTCCTCGCGGAGCGGGAGCGGACTTAAGTGAGCGCCAAGCCCATGACGGCCGACCGCGCGGCCACGGTCTACGTTCCCGGCGATGCCGGCGCCCTGTCGCTCGGCGCGGAGGCCGTCGCGCGCGCCATCGCGCGGGTGGCGGAATCCTGCAATCAGCCGGTCCGCATCGTGCGCAACGGCTCGCGCGGTCTGTACTGGCTCGAGCCGCTCGTCGAGGTGCAGACGCCCGCCGGGCGGCAGGCGTATGGGCCGGTGAGCGCCGCCGACGTGCCGAGTCTCTTCGATGCGGGGTTCCTGCAGGGCGAGCAGTCTCCACAGGCCCCGCAGCCCCCCAAGCACCCCCTGTCACTCGGGCCCACGGAGGACATCCCCTACCTCAAGAGCCA
>JASHSR010000263.1 GCA_030038645.1 Gammaproteobacteria bacterium | reverse complement strand
GCTCGCGGCGGCCGCGACGGCAGCCCTCGTGCCCGTCGCGGCGCGCGCCGCGGACGGGCACGCCGCGACGGCGGGAGCGGCGCCGGGCGATTGTCCCGACGTGAAGATTCCCATGAAGGACGTTGAGGGCAAGGTCGCGTTCGTCACGGGAGGCGACAGCGGCATAGGACTCGGCATGGCGCGCGCGTTCGCCGAGGCCGGCATGAAGATCGTCATCACCTACCGGACGAAGCGCCATCTCGATCAGGCGATGGACGCGCTGAGAAGCGCCGGCAACCGCGTTCACGCGATCAGCGTCGATGTGACCGACCGACCGGGAATGGAGCGCGCGGCGGACGAGGCAGAGCACGTCTTCGGCAAGGTCCATGTTCTGGTCAACAACGCCGGTATCGCCGTCTTTGCGCCGCTCACCACCGCGACGTACAACGACTGGGATTGGGGCATGGGGGTCAACGCCACCGGCGTCTTCAACGGGGTGCACATCTTTCTGCCCCGAATCCAGGCTCACGGCGAAGGGGGTCAGATCGTGGCGACCTCGTCGATCGCGGGGCTGATCGTCGATGACGGCCCAGGCATCTACTCGACGTCGAAGTTCGCAGTGGTCGGCATGATGGAGGCGCTGCGCGCCGAGCTCGCGGACACGAACATCGGCGTCTCGGTCTTCTGTCCGGGGATCGTCAACACGGACCTCGGCGAGTCCAACCGCAACCGTCCGGCCTCGCTGCGCGATGCGGCACCGGCCGGCGCGAGCCGCCCGCCGCTCGATCCGAAGGCGATGGCACGGATGCGGGCCGCCATGAGACGCATGGGGCCTCCGCCGGGAATGGACCCGCTCGAGGCCGGACGACTGGTGCTGCGCGGCATCCGCAACAACGACCTGTACATCCTCAACACACCGGAGCTCGAGGCGGAAGTGCGGGCGCGGGGCGAGGCGATCCTCGCCTCGATGCCGGCGGGACTGAAGGTCCCGCAGGCGCGCGTCACGTTGGAGCGCATGATCCTCGGCAAGTCGGTCTACACCGTGGAGCGCGACCGCAAGCGCTGTGAGCGGGCTCGCACGCGCAGGACTTGACGCGCGCAGGGGCGAGGCGCGGCGAGCGTCACCGACTAGACTTGGAAAGCGGCGCAGGAGGCCCTCGAGTGGATATCGTCGCGGAGCGCATTCGGCTACCCGACTCCCGGCTTGCCGCCTTTTGGCAGGCGATCAAGGTCACGGACGCCGTGCGCGAGCGGCTCCTGGCCCAGGCGGTCCTCGCTCTCACCGTCCGCCAGAAATTGCCGTTCGAGGTAGCCCCGGTCCACGGACTCATCGTCCTGTTCGGTCCTCCCGGGACGGGCAAGACGACGCTGGCGCGCGGCCTCGCCAACGAGGTCGCCAAAGCGCTGACCCCCCCGAGCGCCACGCTCGTCGAAATCGACGCCCACGCGCTCGCGAGCTCCGCGCCCGGACACAGCCAGAAGGAAGTCACCAAGATCTTCCAGGAGACGATCCCCGCGCTCGCCGCGGCGGGCGCGGTCATCGTTCTTCTCGACGAGGTCGAGACCTTGGTGGTCGACCGCTATCGCCTCAGCCTCGAAGCCAATCCGATCGACGTGCACAGGGCGGCGGACGCTGCGCTCGTGGGGCTCGATCGCCTATGTCGAAACAATCCCAATGTGCTGCTGCTCGCCACCACCAATTTTCCGCAAGCGCTCGATGCCGCACTGCTGTCGCGCGCCGATCTGGTCGAGGAGATCGGGCTCCCGGACGCGGAGGCCCGCAAGCAGATCATCATGGAGGTCCTGCGCCACCTCGCGCGCCACTGGCCGGCGATCGCGGAGCTCGGGAAAGACATCGCCTTCTTCACCGCCGCATCCGACGGGATCGACGGCCGGCGGCTGCGCAAGGCGTTCATCGCCGCCATCGCCTCCACGCTCGAGACGGCACGCGATCCGAACAAGCTGAAGCCCACGCACCTCGCCGCAGCCCTGCAGGCGATGCGCAGAGACATCAAGGAGGAGCGCGACCCTTGGCGTCATGCGGAGGCGCTCGTTCACACGCGCACTCCGCCGGCTAAATGACGAGCTTGCGCACAACCCTCCGGATCCAACAGTTCGCAGATCGCGTCCCCCCTGCGCTCGACTGAGCTCGCAGCGCGAGGGCCGCCGCAATCCCGGGGCGAGAGCGCCGCGCACCTCGCGAGAGGCCTCGCCGTTCGTGACGCGAATCGCGACGTTCGTGGCGCTCTCGGTGGCACTCGGAACGAGGGCGCCGAGTTTGGTTGCAGTGCAAGCAGTGCTTGGTGTACAACGACTCGAGCCGGCGCGGGATGCGCTTAGAGTTTGATTGGCATAGGCTTTCGTCACCGCCATGCGCTATTACACACTGCTTTGCTCCCTGCTCGCCGCCGGGTTTTCCGTGCAAGGTTTCGCCGGTGGCGGAACGATCAAAGCCGAGTATGTCCAGCAGGGCCATCAGAACTGGGGCATGCTCAAGCAGTATTGCAGCAAATGCCACAACACCGTCGATTGGGCGGGCGGCGTGGCATTCGATACGATGAGCCCCCAGAAGGTGCCGGCGGACGCGAAGGTCTGGGAGGCCGCGGTGCGCAAGCTGAGCGGCCGTCTGATGCCGCCGCCGGGCAACCCCCAGCCGCCGCAGAAGCAGATCGACAAATTCGTCAACTGGCTTCAAAGCTATCTCGACGCCGCGGATTCATCCGGCGACGATCCTCTGGCGGGCCACGTCTCCATTCAGCGCCTGAACCGCACACAGTACGGCGACTCCGTTCAGACCCTGCTCGGCGTCAAGGTCGACGTCGATGACTTGCTGCCGCCCGAGACCGAGGTCGGCGGGTTCGACAATATCGCCGCCGCCCTCAGCATGTCGCCGGTCTTTCTCGACCAGTACGTGAGGGCGGCACGCATCATCGCGCACCTTGCGGTCGGCGACGCGACGCCGAAGGTCTCCGATACCTTCTATCCGGCCCCGCGCATCTCGCAGGACGAATATCAGCCGGGCATGCCGCTCGGCACGCGCGGCGGCATGGACTTCACCTACGACTTCCCGCTCGACGGCGAGTACCGCTTCACCATCAACGACCTCGACGTGGGCCTGTATACGTGGGCGACGGAGACGCGCAACACGGTCGTCATTCTGGTGGACGGAAAGGAAGTGTTCCATGGCGACATCGGCGGGCCGAGGGACCTCGAGCTCGCGGACCGTGAGGGCGCTGCCGGCCGCAAAAAGATCATGGACCGCTTCGCCGACATTCCGGTGCACGTCGCGGCAGGCCAGCACAAAGTGGTCGTCACCTTCCTCCAGCGCTCCGAGGCGGAGAACGACGACTACGTGGACGGCAACGGCTTTTTCGCGAGACTGCGCACGCCGCGCCTGCTCGGCGGAGTCGAGGTGAAGGGTCCCTTCGGGCCGACCCATCTGTCGGAGACGGCGAGCCGCAAGAAGATCTTCATCTGCTACCCGCACACCGCCGCGCAGGAGGGGCCGTGCGCCGAGCGGATCACCGAGCACCTCGCGCGGCTCGCCTTCCGCCGGCCCGTGACCGAAGCCGATCTCGCGAGTCTCATGCCCTTCTACGACTACGGCGCCAAGCAGGGGGGCTTCGACGAGGGCATCGAGCAGATGGTCGCCGCGGTGCTCGCGAGCCCGGCGTTCCTGTACCGGGCGATTCTGCCCTCGCTCGACGCCCATGACGGCAAGCTGCACGCCCTCAGCAATCTCGAGCTCGCCTCGCGCCTCTCGTTCTTCCTGTGGAGCCAGGGCCCCGACGACGAGCTGCTGAGCCTCGCGACGGCCGGCAAGCTCACGCAGCCGAAGGTGCTCGATGCCCAGGCGCTGCGCATGCTGGCCGATCCGCGCGCCGAAGCGCTGGTCGACGACTTCGCCTTCCACTGGCTCGACCTCGACAAGATCGACTCGGTCGTGCCGGACCCGAAGCTGTTCCCGGACTACAGCCCGCAGCTGCGCGATGAGTTCACCGAGGAGGCGAGACTGTTCATCGGCAGTATCTTCCTCGGCGACCAGAGCGTGCTCGGGCTGCTCGATGCGAACTACACCTTCCTCAACGAGCAGCTCGCGCGCCACTACGGCATCGACTCGGTCTTCGGCAGCCAGTTCCGCAAGGTGATCCTGAAGAACCCGGTGCGCTGGGGCCTGCTCGGCAAGGGCGCGATGCTGATGGAGACCTCCTACGCGGATCGCACCTCGCCCGTGAGGCGCGGCGCCTGGATTCTCGACAAGCTGATGGGCACTCCTCCCGCCCAGCCCCCGCCGAACGTGAACATGAATCTCGACATCATGCCGGGGCAGAAGCCGACGACCGTGCGAGCGCGCCTTGCGCTCCACCGCGCCAACCCGAGCTGCAGCCAGTGCCACGGCGTGATCGATCCGTACGGCCTCGCGCTCGAGAACTTCGACGCGACGGGCCGGTGGCGCACGTTCGACCATATCGCCAACGAGCCGATCGATTCCGATTCGGTGCTGGCGAGCGGCGCCACGGTGAACGGCGTGAACGACCTGCGGCGGCAGCTGATGAGCCGTCCCGATCGATTCGCCGGGGCGCTCACGGAGAAGCTGCTGATGTACGCCCTGGGACGCAAGCTCGATTACTACGACATGCCGCAGGTTCGCGCGATCGTGCGCGAGGCGAAGAAGCACGACTACCGCTTCTCCTCGATCGTTCTGGGAATCGTGGAGAGCGACGACTTCCGCATGCAGAGCGAGCCGCACGCGGCTCGACCGGCCGGCTTGAAGGTCGCTCAAAACGAGAGTCCGAACGGAGCCCTCGCTCCGTGAGGGAAAGGAAGCGCCGATGTTCCTCACCAAGAAGCACATTTCTCGACGAGCGACCCTCAAAGGCCTCGGAGTCTCTCTCGCGCTGCCGCTGCTCGATGCCATGATTCCGGCCGGCACGGCGCTCGCCAAGACGGCCGCGGCCCCGAAGATGCGCGCGGGATTCTTCTACTGGCCCCACGGCGCGATCATGAACAACACGCCGTACGGAGAGAAGGTGGATCGCTGGACGTCGAGCGGCTCGGGCCCGACGTTCAAGCTCGGCCCGATCCTCGCCTCGCTCGAGAAGCACAAGCGCTACGTGACGACGTTCAGCCATCTCGAGGATCTCGCGAGCCTCGATTCCGTCCACGTCCTCGTTCCAGCGGCTTGGCTGAGCGGCGCGCACCCCAACGTCGCCTCGGTCACGCCGGACATGGCCGTCACGCTCGATCAGGCCGTCGCGAAGCACATCGGCCAGGAGACGCCGCTGCCTTCGCTCGAGGTGGCCTCGGAGACCACCATTCAGGTCGCCGCGTGCGGCGGCGCGGTCGGCGGCTGCTACTACAGCTCGACGCTCTCGTTCCGCGACGCCCACACTCCGCTGCCGATGGAGTACAACCCGCGCAAGGTCTTCATCCAGCTGTTCGGCGAAGGCGACACTGCCAAGGAGAGGGCGGCCATCGCCCATCAGACGACGAGTCTGCTCGATCTCATCTCCGACCGCACCAAGGCGCTGCAGAGCGCGCTCGGACCCGGCGACCGCGCCGTTCTCTCGAACTACCTCGACACCGTGCGGGAGATCGAGCGGCGCATCCAGAAGGCCGAAGCGCACCAGATGAAGGGTGTGACGTTGCCCGAGGCGCCGGTCGGCGTGCAGGACCAGTTCGACAAGCAGGTGGAGCTGATGTTCGACCTGCTCGCGCTCGCCTACCAGGCCGATGTGACGCGGGTCGTCTCGTATTTCATGGTCTCCGAGGGCACCAACCGGACGTACAACTTCATCGGCGTGCCCGACGCGTTCCATCCGCTCTCGCACCACGCGAACGACCTCGGCAGGATTCAGCGCCTGATCAAGATCCAGACCTGGCACGCGGAGCGCTTCTCGCACTTCCTCGACAAGCTCGCCGCGATCCAGGATGGCGATGGGACGCTGCTCGATCACTCGATCTTCCTGTACGGCTCGAACATGAGCAACAGCGACCGGCACGACAGCTATCCGCTGCCCAACATCCTCGTCGGAGGCGCCTGCGGAAAGGTGAAGGGCGGCCGGCACATCGACCTGCCGGCGCATACGCCACTCTCGAACGTGCTGCTCACGGTACTGAACGTCTGCGGCGTCGAGGCGAAGTCATTCGGCGGCAGCACCGGCACGATTGCAGTCTAAGACACGAGGGGAACGCCAAAGTGGATCGCAGGACGGTTCTGCAGGGGACACTGGGTGGACTGGTGGGCGCATCGCTCGCGCCTCTCGCGCGCGCGGCCGCATCGGCCGCATCGGCCACATCGGCCGCTTCGGACACGCCGGGCATCACGCACGTCGCCGACAAGATCGCCGTCGTGAGCGGCGTCAAGGACAACGTCCTCGTGCTCTCGACCGGCGAGGGCTTGCTGCTCGTCGATAGCGGCAGCCCCGGGTACACGGACGCCCTGCTCGGCGCGCTGCGCCGGCTGCCGGACGGCGCGCGCGTGCGCACGCTGATCAACACGCACTGGCATCCGGATCAAACCGGCGGGAACGAGGCGCTCGGCAAGGCCGGAGCGCTGATCATCGCGCAGCACAAGACGAGGGACTGGATCGCGACCGATCACTACAATCCCGAAGAGGACCGCTACGACAAGGCCCTCCCCAAGGCGGCATGGCCGACGCAGACCTTCTACTCGACCGGCGCCATGACGGCCGGCGGCGAGCACATCGAGTACGGCCACCTGCTCGCGGCGCACACGGAAGGCGACTGCTACGTGTACTTGCGCGACTCCAACGTCCTCGCCGTCGGTCACGCCGCCTCTCCGGTCCGCGACCCGCAGCTCGATTGGTTCGCCGGCGGCTGGCTCGGCGGCCGGCTCGACTCGCTGACGCTCCTCTACAAGCTCGCCAACGATCAGACGAAGGTGGTGCCGGCCTTCGGCCCCGTCGTCTCCCGCAGCGCGCTGAAGGCGGAGCACGACGTGCTGCAGGTCATCTACACGCGCATGGTCAACTACTTGCGCGAGGGCTACAGCGCTCAGGACATGCTGGACGCCGGCGTGATGAAGGGCCTCAGCCGGACCTGGGCCGATCCGAAGAAATTCGTGTACGACGCTTTCAAGGGACTGTGGGGCTATCAGGACACGCTCGCCCCGAACATCGTCTAGAGGGGGCTCCCCATGACACGATGGCTGATCGCGGCAGTGGGGCTGTTGGCCCTCGCGGGGACCGCGCACGCCGACCCGGGCCTCGCCGACCTCGCTCAATCGGGGCAGGACGCCGCGGCGCTGAAGATGATCGCCGCAGGCGCGAACGTCGATGCGCAGCAGGCGGACGGGACCACGGCGCTCGACTGGGCGACTTACCGGCTCGATGTCCCGCTCGTCAAGGCGCTGCTCAGGCGCGGGGCGGATCCCAACACCCTGAACCGCTTCGGCTCCAACCCGCTCGACGAGGCCGTCAAGGCGGCCAACGTCGAGCTGGTGAAGATCCTCCTCGCAGCCGGAGCCAAGGCGGACATGCCGAATGCGGACGGCCAGACGGCGCTGATGCTCGCCGCGCGCACCGGTGTGGTGAAGATCGCAAAGCTCCTGGTCCGTCACGGCGCGAACGTCAACTCGCGCGAGCAGTGGCGTGGCCAGACCGCTCTGATGTGGGCCGCGGCCGAAGGCTATCCCGAGATGACGGAGTACCTGGTCAAGCGCGGCGCCGACGTGAACATCCGCGAGCTCGACAACGATTGGCTCGATCGGGCGACGCAGATCACCTCCGAGCCGCGCGCCCAGTACAGGCCCGAGGGAGGCCTCACGCCCCTGCTCTACGCGGTGCGGTCCGGCTGCGAGGGCTGTGTGGAGGCGCTGGTCAAAGCAGGCGCGGACGTGAACAAGCCCACGCCGCTCGGCATCACCCCTCTCATCTCGGCGATCGACAACCTCAATTACGGCGTCGCCAAGTATTTGCTGCAGCATGGCGCGAATCCCAACACGTGGGACTGGTACGGCCGCACTCCGCTTTACGTGGCCGTCGACATGAAGACGTACATCCGGCGCTTCGGTGTCACCGGCTACGGGGCGCAGACGAATCCGAAGGCGCTCACGCAAGCGCGCGAGGATCACACCACCGCGCTGGACATCATCCGCATGCTCCTCGATGCGGGCGTCGACCCGAACGTCCAGCTCAACCTGCATCGGCCCGGCCGCGGAGGCAACAGCGGACGATTCACGGACGATTTGTTGAGGACCGGGTGCACTGCGCTGCTGCGGGCGGCCATGTCGCACGACAACGAGGTCGTCACCCTCCTGCTGCAGCACGGCGCGCTCGTGGACCTCCCCAACGTGAACGGCGTGACCCCGCTCATCGCCGCCGCCGGGATGGGGCTCAGGGGCGGCCCCGGAACGATCGTGCCGGACCTGCGCGGTGACTTCACCGCCGGCATGCAGCAGCGAGCGATCGGCACGATCGCCCTGCTCCTCAAGGCCGGCGCCAACGTCAATGCGCGGGTCACCGATACCAGCAGCCATTCGGGGCGCATCGCGCGCGCGAGCACCATGACGCGGCGCCAAGGGGAGACGGCGCTGTACGGGGCCATCTACCGGGGTTGGCCGCTCGTCGTCGAGTACCTGCTCCAGCACGGCGCCAGCGTGAACGTCGCGGACGACCTGGGCAGGACACCGCTCATGGTCGCGACCCGTGGGGACGGTATCCGAGGCTTCAAGCCGACCAAGCAGATCGTCGCGCTACTCACCAGAGCGGCCGCCGGTCAACAGGTCGGCTCGACGCGAGGCCCGGCCGGGCGTGATCGCGGCGAGGCGCCTACTTCGGGAGCCGGCGCGACGTGAGGAGCGACGCGACGATCCCGACCGAGCAGAGCGCGACGATCGCCGAAAGGGCCAACGCGGTGTACATCTCCCCGCGGCTGAGCGGGGAGCCCCGGTAGTTGACCCACACGACCCCGTGGTCGAGCGCCCAGGCGATCCTGCCGATCGCGAGCAGCGAGCCGATGAGGAAAATCATCGCCACGGCGAACATGAGCCGGAAGAATCGCCCACCTTCGGCAGCCGCCTCGCTGCGCAGCTGATCGAGAAATCTCTTCAAAAAATTCGAGGACATGGGGGACCGCCGACCCGAGCGCCATTCTAGGGTCACTATCCCCGCGGCGGAAGCCACTGCAGAATACGAGGGTCCATCTGCCTCGGAAGGTATGCCATGGATCGTGCCGAGCCGCCGGCCTTCGAGACGGCGCAGCGCCTGCCCGCGCCGCAACTACGCGCTCATATTGCGCGCTACGGCGGCTTTCGCACGGACAGCGCCCCGCCGCGCACGCGTGGACTGCCGTCGCGGCACGTCACGTTGATGATCGGCCTCGGAACCTCGTTCCACGTCGCCGGAGCCGGCTCATTCCGCTCGCTCGTCGGCGGATTGCACGACCATCCGGCGGTCGTCGAGGGCGGCGGCCGGATCGAAGGTCTGCACGTCGTTCTGAAGCCGCTCGGGCTGCGTGGGTTGCTCGGCGTTCCCTCAGCCGCCCTGGCGGGCGGCATCTTTCACCTCGACCAAGTGCTCGGCGCCCGCTGCGCCTTCGAGCTTCAGGACCGCCTGCACGAGGCGCGTGGATGGCCTGAGCGCTTCGACGTTCTAGACCGAATGCTCAGCGAGAGGCTCGGGGGCGAGAGCGCAGCGCCCGAGCTGAGCGCAGCCTGTCGCAGCATCATCGCGCAGGGCGCAAGAGCGCGCATCGAGGATGTCGCGCGGGAGATCGGCTGGAGCCGGCGGCGCCTCAGTGAGCGATTCGGCGCCGAGCTCGGCATCACCCCGAAGACGCTCGCCCGCATCGTGCGCTTCGAGCAGGCCTGCGCGCTCATCCGGCGCCGTGACGGGGCCCTGGCAGACGTCGCGATCGCCGCAGGCTATTGCGACCAATCACATATGACGCGGGAGTGGCTCGCGCTCGCCGGCTGTACACCGAGGACGTGGGTCCTCGAGGAGCTGCCTTTCGTGCAGGACTATGAGCTCGCCGGGCTCGACGACGGCAGTTCCCGCCCCGCGGCGCCCCGCGCTATCCGCCTGCGTGGGCCGGATTGATGGGCGCGCAGTTGGTGCGACCCGACATCACGCAGTCTTGAAGGCGTGCCGCCCGGCCCAGCACGTGCACCAGCAGCACGCCGCCCAGGACCAGCAGCAACGTCACCACGAGGCCCACGAGCGCCGCTCGCCGCGGGTCGGGGATCCGTGGCATCTCGGGCTCCCGGTCCTCGTCCGGCACGAAGTGGGCGGTCTGCCCCCGGAGCGGCTCGAGAAGAACGCGGAGACCTGAATTCGCCCAGCGGTACACAGGATTTGCTCCGACTGACTCGAGTGTACCGCCAAAGAGGTCTTGCTCACTAGGAAAATAAGCTGTGCTGAGGGGCGGCCCCGCGCGCTCTTCCGGCGGCCTCGCAGCGCAAAAGTCTCTTCGGCTCAGCCGTCGTTCACGGCCGGATCGTCCCCATCGCGCTCGCCCCCACAGTGGGCCACCGTTGCGCGCAAGGGGCCGCCCGCCTGACCGATTCGAGAGCGATGGTCTGCGCACCGCCCTGCAGCCGTCAGCGGGCGGGTGCACGTCGTCGCGCTCGGAACCCGCATTCATCGCTCTCCGCGCGCACTTCGTGTCACGGCCTGCGCCGACTGCCGCGGCGGCGCGCCTTCTGCGATCCCTCGAGCCTATGTCACATGGCACTCGAGCGCGAGCCGCAACACACCTGCTCTGCGCAGGCGCCTCGGCGCGCGGCTTGCTTCGCAGTCTCCTCAAATGCCTCGTTTGCGTCTGCAGGTGCAACTGTGAACCGTGCCCGCAAGAGCGCTGCCCGGGGCCTTCCTCTGCGCGGTGCGCCGTTGCGGCGCAACCGACGCTTGATGTAAAACGACCGGCAGCGGCGCGGGACGCGCTCACGGTCTGAGTGGGACGTTGGTGACATCCATGCGATATCTCGCACTGATGTGCTCGGTGCTGATTGCAGGCTCCTCCGCCGAGGCGCTCGCCGGCGGCAGAGCGTTCGACGCCTCCTACGTCCAGGCGAGCCACCAGACGTGGGGCATGCTCAAGCAATACTGCAGCAAGTGCCACAACACCATCGACTGGGCGGGTGGCGTCGCATTCGACACGATGGAGCCCTCGCAGGTGCCGGCGAACGCCAAAGTCTGGGAGGCCGCGGTCCGCAAGCTGAGCGGCCGCCTGATGCCTCCTCCGGGCAACCCGCAACCGCCTCAGAAGCAGATCGACAAGTTCGTGAGCTGGCTGCAGGGATACCTCGACGCCGCCGACGCCGCGGGCGACGACCCGCTCGCGGGTCACGTCTCCATCCAGCGCCTGAACCGCACGCAGTACGGGGACTCCGTGCGCGGCCTGCTCGGCGTCGATGTCCACGTGGATGACCTGCTGCCGGTCGACACCGAAGTGGGCGGGTTCGACAACATCGCGGCGGCTCTCGGCATGTCGCCCACCTTCCTCGACCAGTACATCCGGGCGGCGCGCGTCGTCGCGCACCTCGCGGTGGGGGAGCCCTCGCCGAAAGTGTCCATCGCCTTCGTCCCGGCGACGGGCGGCGACCCGAGTCCCTACGAGGACGGTGTGCCGCTCGGCAGCAGCGGCGGCATGGCGTTCACCTACCACTTTCCGCTCGATGGGGAATACAAGTTCACGATCCCGGAGCTCGGCGTCGGACTGTACACGGGGGCGATGGAGACTCGCAGCACCGTTTTGTTGCTCGTGGACGGCAAGGTCGTCTTTCGCGGCGAGCTCGGGGGCCTGAAGGATCTCGAGATCGCCGACCGCGAGGGCGCCGCGGGCCGCGCCAAGATCATGGCTCGCTTCGCCAACATTCCCATGCACGTCACGGCCGGACAACACAGGGTGGTCGTGACCTTCAT
>JASHSR010000262.1 GCA_030038645.1 Gammaproteobacteria bacterium | reverse complement strand
CTTCCCCTTCGGTCACAAATCGCGGCTGCCGGTCTGATGCCCGCGCCCGACAGAGCCTCCCTCGCCGGGGTTGACCTGTCAAGTCACCGGAGTTTTATGATACAACGCTCGGCGCCCTCGCTACGCCAGTCGGCGCGTTTCCAGGGGGGCGTGGAATGCGTATGGTCAGTCGATGCAAGCGCACCGCGAGGCTCGCCGTCACCGCTCTCCTCGCGGCGCTCGGCGGCGCGAGCATTGCGCACGCCGCGCCTTCCTCCGCCCGGCTCCGCGCGGCGCCGCCCCGGGAGGACTTCTCCAAGGCGGAAGTCCACGTCCTGCCGGTACAGGGCAACGTCTACATGCTCGTCGGCGCGGGCGGCAACATCACCGTGCAGGTCGGCACCGACGGCGTGCTGCTCGTCGACACCGGCTTCGCGCAGATGAGCGACAAGGTGCTCGCGGCCGTCCGCACGCTCTCCGGCGGGCCCATCCGCTACATCATCAACACGCACGTCCATCCGGATCACACGGGAGGCAACGAAGCGATCGCGAAGGCCGGCAGCACCATCGCCGGAGGCAACGTCGTCGGCAACATCGGCGCGAGCGCGGGGGATCAGGCGCAGATCATCGCGTTCCAGACCGTGCTCGATCGGATGGCCGAGCCGAGCGGCGGCCAGCCCGCCGCGCCCGAGAGCGCTTGGCCGACGGAGACCTACACGACGCCCGAGCGAAAGCTCTTCTTCAACGGCGAGGGCATCGTGATGATCCACATCCCGGCCGCGCACACGGACGGCGACACGATGGTCTTCTTCCGGCGCTCGGACGTGGTGAGCGCCGGCGACATCTTCGTGACGGACAGCTACCCGGTCGTCGACCTCGCCCGGGGCGGCAACATCGAGGGCATCATCGCGGGACTGAATCGCATCATCCAGATCGCGATTCCGGCCGACGAGCAGGAGGGCGGGACGCTCGTGATCCCCGGGCACGGCCGGCTCTGCGACGTGGCCGATGTGGTCTGGTACCAGGAGATGGTGACGATCATCCGCGACCGGATCAAGGACATGATCGGCCGGGGCATGACGCTCGCGCAGGTGAAGGCGGCCCGGCCCACGCGGGATTACGATCCGCGCTACGGATCGACGCAGGGCTTCTGGACGACCGACAAGTTCGTCGAGGCCGTCTACCGGAGCTTGAAGCATTGAGGGCAGGGCGCGCGGGTCGCGAGCGTGCGGCGGCCGCATCGCCCGGGAGGAGTCGATGAAGCGAACGTCCTTTCTCATTCTGCTCGCCGCATCGGCGGTGCTCGCGGGAAGTCGCGCGCTCGCGCACCATTCCTTCGCCGCGACGTACGTCGTCGACCGGGAGATCACCGTCGAGGGAACGCTCACCCAGTTCCTGTATCGCAACCCGCACTCCTTCGTGAAGATGCTCGCGCCCGACAGCCAAGGCCACATGCAGACCTGGTCCATCGAGTGGGGCGGCGGCGCGCAGCTCACCCAGGCGCACGTCACGCGCTTCACTCTCAAGCCGGGCGACCGCGTCATCGTCACGGGCAACCCGGGCCGCGATCCCGCGGAGCACCGCATCCGGCTGCACAAGATCGTGCGGCCTTCGGACGGCTGGAAGTGGGAAGGCGTGATCATGTAGCGCGGGCCGCGAGGCGCCGGCAGACCGTTGCAAGACCCACCAAGAGGCCGAGCTCATGAGCCCTACCACACCGAGACGCACAGCGCCGCTCACCGCCCTGCTCGCGCCGCTGTGCCTCACCGCGCCTTCGCTCGGCGTCGCGCAGTTCGGCGCGGCCCCTCCGCCGCGGCCCGTCGATGCGCGCGCGGCCGCCCCACAAGACTTCACGGGATACTGGGTGGCCGTCGTCACGGAGGACTGGCGGTTCAGGATGGTCACTCCCGACAAAGGCGACTTTGCGGGCGTTCCGCTCAACGCCGAAGGACGCCGGATCGCCGACGAGTGGGATCCCAAGCGGGATGAGGCGAACGGCGATCAGTGCAGATCGTACGGGGCCGCGGTAATCATGCGAGTGCCGGAGAGGCTGCACATCACCTGGACGGACGACAACACGCTGCGAGTCGAGACGGACGCGGGCGAGCAGGTCCGGCTGCTGCACTTCGGCGGGACGCCTCCGCCGGCCGCGACGCCGAGCTGGCAGGGCTACTCGGTCGCCGACTGGGAGGGACGCAGCCCGCGGACCTTCATCGGGGCTGTTCGCGGCGGTCTCGGCTCTGCGAGGCCAGCCCCGGAGGGCTATCTGAAGGTGGTCACGACGCAGCTGCGGCCGGGATACCTGCGCAAGAACGGCGTTCCCTACGGGCCGAAGACGAGCGTCCTCGAGTACTTCGACAGCTTCAAGGAGCCGAACGGCGACCGCTGGCTCGTGGTGACGACGGTCGTGACCGATCCGGAGTATCTGGCCCAGCCCTTCGTCACCAGCTCGCACTTCAAGAAGATCCCGGACGCCTCCGGCTGGCACCCGACTCCGTGCGAGGCGCAATGAGCTTCCTCGCGTGGCTGCACGACACCTCGTTCAGCGTCATGATGCGCGATTCGATCTGGGCCGAGCCGATCGTCGAGACCATTCACGTCCTCACGCTCACCGTCTTTCTCGGGTTCGTGTTGCTGCTGGACTTGAGGCTCCTCGATGTCGCGATGCGCCGGCGACGCGTCTCCGACATGTTCGAGCAGCTCAACCCAGGACTCTTCGGAGGATTCGCCGTCATGGTCGTGACGGGGCTGCTCCTGTTCTCGGGTGACCCCCTCGCCTTCTACAGCACGCTGTTCTTCAAGCTGAAGATGATCATGCTCGTGCTCGCGGGGCTGAACGTCCTCGTCTTCGATTTGACGCTCGGGCGCCGGCTCGCGGAGTGGGACCTCGCGCCGAAGACGCCGTGGGGAGCGAAGGCTGCGGGAATCGTGTCGCTCGTGCTGTGGATCTCGATCGTCGCCGCGGGGCGCGGCATCGCCTACGCCCTCCCGCCCCCATGAGCGGTTGGGTCGCCGCCGAGCTGCTCGCCTTCTGCCGCTGGTGCAACGAGTCCTCCTTCGGCCACGGCATCCGCGACTCGGTGTGGCTCTTCCCCTTCGTCGAGATCTTTCACCTTCTCGCGCTCGGCCTGCTCGGCGGAACGATCGTGATCCTCAACCTGCGTCTGCTCGGCTTTCGGTTCCGAGGCGAGCCGGTCTCGGCGATCGCGCGCGACGTGCGCCCCTGGATGATCGGCAGCATCTGCGTGATGCTCGTCTCCGGCTTTCTGCTCTTCTCGACCGAGGCCGTGAAGATGTACGGCAGCCCCGCCTTCCAGTTCAAGATGTCCGCCCTGCTGCTCGCGCTGCTGTTCACGTTCACCGTTCACCGCAAGGTGACGATGCTCGATGAGGCGCGAATCGCGCCGGTATGGCGCAAGCTCGCGGCGGTGGTCTGCATCGTGCTGTGGGCCGCGGTCGCGCTCGGCGGCCGCGCGATCGGCTACGTTCCCTCGAGCGGCGCGGCCGGCTGAGGAGCGGCCGGCGTCATCGGTTCGCGGCGACCAGCACCGGGCGAGTGCGGTACATCGCCGGCAGCAGGCGCTTGAGGCTCACGAGCTTCGGAATGTCGTTGTACACGATGTAGGGCTGGTCGGGGTGGTGCACGAGATAGTCCTGGTGGTAACCCTCCGCGCGATAGAAGCCCGTCAGCGGATCGACGCGCGTGACGATCGGGGCCGAAAACACGCGCGCGCGCTGCAGCTGCGCGATGTACGCGAGCGCGATCCGGCGCTGGCCGGGGTTGGCGTAGAAGATCTCCGAGCGGTACTGCGTGCCGACATCGGGCCCCTGCCGATCGAGCTCGGTCGGATCGTGCGCCACGGAGAAGAAGACGCGCAGGATCTCGCCGTAGGTGATCGCGCGCGGATCGAAGATGATCTGCACCGACTCGGCGTGGCCCGTCGTTCCCGTGCTCACCTCCTCGTAATGCGCGGTGCTCGCCTGTCCTCCGGAATAGCCGGCCCAGACGCGCTCAACGCCCTTGACGTGCTCGAAGACCGCTTGCATTCCCCAGAAGCAGCCGCCGGACAGCACCGCCGTTTGCAGCGGGCCGGCCACCTTCGGATTGTCGAGCGCGGGGGCGGGCACCGGGACGCTGAGCTCTGCGGCGCGCGCCGCGTGCAGGCTCCACGCGCACGCGACGGCGAGGCCTGCGAGGAGCGCCCACGCGGCGGCGCGGGAGTGGAACAGTTGAGATGCGGCGCGTGCGCGCAACGCGCGGAGCGCGTGCACCGCGCCGGAGGCGCGTGTGCGCCATGGCCCGATTGAGGGGTGTCTCGCCGTCATGCGTTCTCCTCCGCCGCCTCGAGCGCGCCGGAATTGCGGCGCCGGGCGTGCTGTCGCTCGGAGTGAGCCAGGCGAGAGTCTACGTCCGTCCGCGCCGCTCAACCAAACGTGAACGAGTACGCCTGGACTCCCGGATCGAGGAACTCGATGGTGAACGTTCGATCCCGAACGCCCTGCTTTTGACGAATGAGCTGGTAAAGCCGCACCTGCCGCACCACTCCGTTTCCCTGGGCGTCGGTGTCCACGCCGTGGTCCTCACCGGGCGCCGCACCATCGAGCCACACCTTGAACCGGACGGGCTTCCCGTCCGCCGTGGGGCCGAGGACCAGATGCAGATCGCGGGCGTGGAATCGAAAGACGATGCGACCCGGCGCCTCATCGAGGACCGCCTTCTCGCCCTGCACCGTCCAGCGGCCGGCGAGACCCCACTGATTGAGCTGCAGCCCCTTGGCGACGGTGTAGCGGGCTGGGCGATCCTCGGCGATGCCGGGCTGCGACTCGAAATTCTGCGACTTCTGATAGCCGATGTAGGTCTCGGGAGAGCCGATCTCATCGATATCCGGAGCCGCCTCCGCGCCGGCGCCCTTGTCCGAGACGAGCCCGCCCGGCACATCGCGATAGCCCGCGTCCGCGAGCAGCCGCTGAATGAGGCGCTCGGAGCCGTCGTAGTCTCCCTCGCCGAACGCGTGCCCGCGAATGCGCCCCGCCGCATCGATGAAGTAATCCGCCGGCCAATAGTTGTTGGAGAAGGCCTCCCAGATCGCGTAGTCGCTGTCGACCGCGACCGGGTAGGTGATGTCGAGGCGGCGCACCGCGCTGCGGACGTTGTCGAGGCTCTTCTCGAAAGCGAACTCCGGCGTGTGCACGCCGATCACCACCAGGCCATGATCCTTGTACTTCTGCGCCCAGGCGCGCACGTAGGGCAGCGACCGCAGGCAGTTGATGCACGAATAGGTCCAGAAGTCGATCAGGACCACCTTGCCGCGCAGGCTCTCTCGCGTGAGCGGCGGACTGTTGATCCAGGCGACCGCGCCGCTCAAGGGGGGAAAGTCCCCCTCGTCGGGCAGACCGCCAGCGCCCCCGGCGCTCCCCGGCTGCGCCTCCTCGGCGCCTGCGGGGCTGCCCGGCTGCGCGGCC
>JASHSR010000261.1 GCA_030038645.1 Gammaproteobacteria bacterium | reverse complement strand
GCAGCGTGAGCGACTCGCGCACGGTCTTGAACATCTCGCGATAGAAATCGAGGATCCCGCTCTTACCGCGCAGCACGATCGAGCCGAGCTCGCAGACGACGTCATCCGTGTAGTACTGGCTGAAGCGGTCGAAGTCGGCGTTGCTGAAAGCGCGCGTGTACTCGAGGTAGGCCTGCCGTTGCTCGGGCGCTCCGCCGAGGCGCGGCGTCGGCTTGGAGACGCCGACGTTCGTGGGCCAGGCTCCGGCTTTCAAGTGTGCCACCCTGCCGTCACGGAGCCGATAGAGCACGAGGAATTTCACCGTGAGGAACTCCCCCTGCTTGAGCGGTCCGAAGAGGAAGTCGGGCCGGTCGCGGGTCGCGTGAAAGTCCATGTCGACTTCGGCGAAGATATGGTCCTCATTTCGCAGCGACACCTGGGGACGCATGATCTCGCGGATCCCGTCGTGCGCCCAGTTGAGGAACTCGAGGAGCTGCGCGCGGCCCTCGAGGACGCGCGTGCCGCTCTGGAAGACGCAGTCCTCGGTGTAGAAGTTCCTGACGAGGGCGGCATCATCTCCGGAGTTGAACGTTGTGACGTAATCCGCGAAGTTCATTCGTGCTCTCCGACTTCTCGAGACGATGGGGCAATCCTCGCGCGCGAGGCCCAGTTGCCGTGATAGCCCGGCCGCAGGCGAACCGGCAGATGAATCGTCGCGAACGGACCCTCCTCGAGGCGCTGCGCGTCGAGGAGGAAGACGTCGGTACGCATTTCGCGGATGCGGGTCGCAACCGTGATGATGTAGCCGTCGCCCTCGGCGGCGCGCTCCGAGCGGGGGATGAAGCACGGCTCCTGCAGCGCCGTGTTCGCACCCGCCGACCACGTCTGCGTCTTTCCCGTCTGGTGGTCGACGTGCGCGATGCTGCTGCGCGCCGGATCGAAGCCGAGCAGCCAGCCGTGGCGGTAAGGCTGGGTTTGGTAGCGGTGGTCGATCTTCGGGAACTCCCCGACGTACTCGCTCAGGCGCTCCGCCGACTCGAATCCCTCGTGCTTCGACGCCAAGTCCACCGTCCAGCGCGTCATGCGCGACTGAGCCTGCGCGGGGTCCCAGGGCTTGCCCGGCTCGTGGAAGAACGGGAACATGTTGCCCGGCGCGACAGGCACATCGATATGCAGTCGCGTGCGGTCGTTGAACGCGTTCATGACGTGCGAGCAGAACTGATTGGGCGCGCGAAACCAGCGCAGATCGCGAGCCGCGCCGCCGCGCGGCAGCACGCCGAGATAGATCTCCTTGGTGGGGTCCCAGGCGTAGTGCGGCTTGCCGGCCTTCAAGGCCTCGACGCCCGCGCCGCACACGGGAATGATCGGGAACGCCGCGTAATCTTGCGTGACGCCGAAGTCGTGCAGCATGCAATAGTAGGGGATCTCGAACCAGACTTCGTGCGTGATCCGGCCGCTCGGGTCCACCTCGTAGTACACCACGTCGCGTGAATAGAGGCCCTTCGCGGCAAAGCCGAAGGCGATCATCTCGCCGGTGCGTGGATCGATCTTGGGGTGCGCCGTGAACGTCGGCCCGCCGAGGGTGCCGTGAAAGCTCCAGTCGCCTTCCGTCTCGAGCGTGATCGGGTCCATGGCGACTGGCGGGCTGTCCTCGCGCAGCGCGAGGAGCTTGCCGTCCCAGACGAGCGGGGTCGTGTTGGCGAGGTTGCGGCTGCGGCCCTGGACGCTCGGATCGTCGGTGAACGGGTTGCGGTACTTGCCGTAGAGCGCGCGTCCCGCGGCCCGCTCGAGCCTGAAGCGCTCGGTGCGAACGTAGCGGTGCCGCAGGTGCACCCGGCCCTCCCGAAACAGGAACCGCGAGACGGTGCCGTCCGCATTGAAGGGAACGTCGTCGAGAAAGCGGGGCGGATACTGATGGTCCGGTGCGACCCGGTAGAACGCGCCGTCGAGGTCGCGCGGAATTTCCCCGTCCACCTCGAGGTCGTGGAGGTCGATCTCGATGCGGCTCGGCGCATGGATGCCCTGGAACATCGGGATGTCCGGAAACCTAGGCATGCAGCTCGCTCCGCGGACCTCGTTGTCGGGCGCTCCGGGCGCGGCGCCGACGCAGGCGGATCACACCGCCCGCCGGCGCGCCCGTCCCCGCCTGCCGAGCGACCAGGGCTGCGCGATCTGGCGCTTCGCAAGCTTCAGGGCGGTGATGCGCCTCACCTCCGGATGGCACTCGTGCCGCTGGGCACGCTCGAGGATCTTCTCGAGCGCCGCGAGCAGCGCCGCGAGCTCACCGGCGCTGAGATCGGCGACGAGCTCCTTCTCGAGCTGCTGCCCGATGCGCAGCGCGCGGGCGAGGAGCTGCCGGCCCTCCGCGGTCAGCGTGATCCTGAGGACTCGACGGTGCTCGGGACTCTCCTCACGCTCGATGAGCCCCTTCTCGGAGAGAGGGTTGATGATCTCGGTGAGCGATTGCGGCCGCACGCCGATGCCGCGCGCGAGCTCCGCCGCGGACAATCCTTCCTTGTGACTCAGGCGCAGGAGCATCAGGAACTGGTTCGGCGTCAAGTCGAACTGCTCCAAGGCGACCTCCACGCAGCCGCGCACCGCGAGCTCGGCGTGCTTGAGCACATAGATGAAGCTATGGGGGGCGTCGCTCATCGTGAACCTCGGACGTCCGCAATCCGCGCGGCAAGCCTAGCCGACCGGCTCCGGCGGCCGCGCGGCGCCCGATGCCGTCACGACTCGGGCTCTAGTAGGGCCACATGTATAAGGGAACCAGACATTCATTGCAAGGTCCGCCGCCGGCGGCGCCGTCATGTATCCCCCTGGCTCGTCGCCATCATCTCGGTCTCCGCGCGTGTCGATTCCAGGCAGTATAGACCGCGCGGCGCCAAGCGGCGTCCGCGGGGAACGGTTGAGGGCCGAGGGAGCACGTGATGGGCGATCAGGCGTCCCATAGCCTCGAGCGGCCGCGCGTTGCGGTCCGCGCGCTCGTCGCGGCCGCCTCGCTCGTAAGCTGGCTGGCGCTCGCGACGCGCTTGTCTCCGTCGGCCGCAGCCGCCACTGCTGGCGCGGCCACCGTGCCAGCAGTGGCCGCGCCGGCGCCACCGCTCGCCTTTCGCATCGACGAGGGGGATGAGAGCAACCTGTTCTTGCGCGAGGGCGAGGTCGCCGCGCACCTCGTGCTTCGCTCGGGAGCGCAGCCGCGGATCCTGGTCGCCTTTCCTGCGGGCGACAGCGGCGTCGCGCTGTGGTTCGCGAAAACGGACCGGCCCGTCGCCTGGGACGTGGAGGGACCGCTGCGCGCGGTGGCGCTGGCGGATGCGAAGGGGCGGGCGCTCCACGGCATCGAGGCGGAGTTGACGGCCGACGCACCCGCGCTGCGGATCAAACAGGCGGTGCTGTCGTCCGTGCGGGTGATCCGCGATTACGTGCAGCGTGGCACGGTTCCGGTCGAAGTCCGGGTCGCGCCGGTCGTGAGCGGCAACACGATCTCGTGGACGCGCGACCGGCTCGATGGCGCGCCCGGCTATCGGTTGCAGATCGAGGCGCTCGACGGCGGCACCGTGACGGCGCAGCTCATCAGAGCTCGTCCAGGCGGGCGGCTGCATTTGAGGATCCTCGCGCTGACGGGCGAGCGCCCGCTGTCGGCCCTCGCAGGAGCGTCGCTCCTTGCGCCGACCGCTCGGCCCGACGTGCGTGAGCGTCACGTGCTCGAGTTTCTGAGCTACCGCGAGAAATTCCTCGCGGGCTCGTGGCGCTTCGATACGTACTTCGGGCGGGACACGCTCCTGTCGCTCGCGCTGCTCGCGCCGGTCCTGCAGCCGCAAGCCATGGAGAGTGGCCTCTGCTCGGTTCTGGTCCGCCTCGCTCCCGACGGCGAGGTGGCGCACGAGGAGGCGATCGGCGAGTTCGCGATATTGGAGAGCCTGGAGGAGGGAAGCGGACCGAGCGTCAAGCCCCGCTACGACTACAGCATGATCGACGAGAGCTTCCTGTTGGCGCCGACCGTCGCCCGCTGGATGCTCGATACGCCGGTGGGAAGAGCTCACGCGGCGGATTTCCTCGGGAGCCTGAACGGGACCGGCGAGCGCGCCGGGCATGCGCTCGTGCGCAATCTGATCTGGGTGGTCGGGCGGACGGCGAGATTTGCAGGCCGCCCCGTGTTTGAAAACCTCGTGGGCCTGAAGGCGGGAAGGAGGGCGGGCGACTGGCGCGACAGCCGCAACGGCCTCGGCGGAGGCCGGTATCCGTACGATGTGAACGCGGTCTTCGTGCCGGTGGCGCTCGGCGCGACGTACCGCCTGGCGCGGAGCGGGCTGCTCGATCCTTATCTTACGCCCGCAGAGCGTATCACCCTGCTGCGAGCGGGCTCGCAGCGTGACGTCTGGTCGGAACGGGCGCCGGCGCTCTTCGTCACGACGGTCTCCGCCGCCCGGGCGCGGGTGGACGTGTCGAGCTATGCGCGAACCGCGGGGGTCGATGCCGCGTCCGGGATCGCATCGCTCGATCGGCGGCCCGTCGCGTTTTATGCGCTGTCGCTGGATGCGGCCGGCAGGCCGATACCCGTGATGCATTCCGATGTCGCGTTTGCCCTGCTGTTCGAGGCGCCGCCGCCGCGCGCGTTGGAGCGAATGCTCGCGGCGGTGGCGCGCCCGTTCCCGGCGGGGCTGCTCACGCCGGTGGGTTTGCTGGTCGCCAACCCGGCGTTCGCCGACCGCGATCTTCAGAGCCGCTTCGGCCGCACCGCCTACCACGGCACCGTGATCTGGTCGTGGCAGCAGGCGGTGCTCGCCGCCGGGCTCGAGCGTCAGCTCTCGCGGAGCGATCTCTCAGCGGCGCTGCGCCGCCGGCTGTCGTCGGCGCGCGAGCGGCTGCGGTCCGCCATCCGGGTCACGAGCCGGCTGCGCGCCTCGGAGCTGTGGTCGTGGTCGTTCGCGGAGGGCCGCTATCGCGCCGAGCCGTTCGGGCAGGGAACGAGCGGGGGCACGGAAGCCGACGCGGCGCAGCTTTGGAGCACGGTCTATCTCGCGCTTCAGTGATGATGTCCGCCCGGCCCGTGCACGTGACCGTGCGAGCGCTCCTCCTCGGTCGCCTCGCGGACTGCGGTGATCTCCACCTCGAAGCTCAGGCTCTTGCCGGCGAGCGGGTGATTGGCGTCGAGGGTGACCATGTCGCCCACGATGCGTGTGACAGTGACGGTGCGCGGTCCGTGCGCCGTCTGAGCGTGCAGCCGCATGCCGACCTTGATGTTGGAGATCCCCTTGAGCGCCCGGCGCGGAATCTGCTCGACGAGCGTCTCATCGTATTTGCCGTAGCCATCCGCAGGCGCGACCGTCACGTTGAGCTTGTCGCCCGCGCTTTTTCCCTGAAGCTCCCGCTCCAGGCCAGGTATCAAATTGCCGCGCCCATGCAGGTAGCTCAACGGACTCCCGGGCGAGGAGCTGTCGATCACCTCACCGCCGTCGTCCCTCAGCGTGTAATGAAGCGTGACGACGGAGTCTTGCGTGATGGTCATGGAGGGGGTTCCCACGGCGGGCCTGAGCCGTTCAGTGTGGCGGCTCCGCCTTCGGCCGTCAATTCGCGCTTTGCGCGGGGGAACTCTGCTCGCGTTCGCGGTATATTGCCCTGCAGTGGTCGTGCCCGGTGACCGCCGGGAGAGGAGGGCGAGATGAGCATCGAAGAGGCCAAGGCGCGGCGCAAGGCGCTGATCTCGAGTCCCACGGACCTCGGCGCGGAGGCGACGCGCGACATCGCGGGCGCGCTCAATGCGCTGCTCGCCGACGTGTACACGCTCTACCTGAAGACCAAGAACTTCCACTGGCACATGTGGGGCCCGCATTTCCGCGACTACCACCTGCTCCTCGACGAGCAGGGGCAGCAGATCTTCGCCATCACGGACGACATCGCCGAGCGGGTGCGCAAGATCGGCGGGACGACGCTCCATTCGATCGGCCACATCAGCCGCCTGCGCCGCATCCGCGACAACGACGCGGACTACGTGACGCCGCTCGACATGCTTGCGGAGCTCGGCGAGGACAACAAGCAGCTCACGGCGAGCATGCGCTCGGTGCACGCGACGTGCGACGAGCACGGCGATGTCGCGACGGCGAGTCTGCTCGAAGTGTGGATCGACGAGGCGGAGCGGCGGACCTGGTTCCTCTTCGAGACTTGCCGTAGCGCCGAGCCGGCGCGCTGAGGCCTGCACAGCCGACGCGCCGAGCCCCGCGCGGCCGGAGCGCGGCGACGCCCGCACGGGGCCCCCGCACGGACGCCTCGGCTGCCGAGCCGGAGCTG
>JASHSR010000260.1 GCA_030038645.1 Gammaproteobacteria bacterium | reverse complement strand
GGGGCGAACTTGTTGGCGTTCGCGAGCAGATTCACGAGCACCTGCGTGAGCCGGGTCATATCGCCGCTCACGAGCGGCAGCCCGGGCGGCAGGCTCACCTCGAGGCTCTGGCGCCGCAGCTTCAGGAGCGAGCCGATCAGCGCGGTGGCGTCGTCGATCACGTCGGCGAGGTCGACGCTCTGCCTGCGGATGCCGAGCTGGCCGGACTCGATGCGCACGCTCTCGAGCAGATTGTCGATGAGCCGCGTGAGGCGGAGCGTGCCGCGCTCGAGCGAGAGCACGAGGCTCTCGCGCTCCTCCGCGCTCATCGCCTGCATGCCGTCGCGCAGCAGCTCGATGGAGGCGAGCTGAGCGGCGAGCGGCGTGCGGAACTCGTGCGAGATGTTGGCGAGCACCGAATCGCGCGCGCGGCGCACCGCCTCGAGCTCGGTCTCATCGCGGATCACCTGCACCTGAAGGCCGTCGACCAGGCTCGAGCTCGTGATGAGCGCCGTCCGCGAGTTGCGCTCGCCCGTCTGCAAGTACTCGACCGCGCGGGCGGTTCCATCGACGCGCGCTTGGAGGATGGGGCAGTGGCTCTCGCAAGGACGCACGCCGTCCTCGGCCCGCGGGCGCAGCACATCGCCGCAGAACCGGCCGACGGCCTCCGCGGGATCGACCTTCAGCAGCCGTGCGGCTTGCGGGTTGAGGTAGCGGATCGTGCGGTTCTTGTCGACGGCGTACACGCCCTCCACGATGCCGCCGAGCACGGCCCGCGCCTCGGCCTCGCGCCGCCGGAGCGCACCCGTGAGATCGACGAGATTGCGGCGCATGTCCTCCATGGTGCGAGCGAGCGCGCCGACCTCGGCGGCCCCGCCGCTCGGTATGGAGGTCGAGAAATCGCCCTCACCGAGGCGCACCGCCGCGGCGGTGAGCGCCTGCACGGGACCCGTGACGTACCGCCCGAGAATGGAGCCTGCGAGCACGGCGAGAACCGCGAGGATGAGCGCGGTGACGAGCAGGTGGCGGATGAGACGCCGCGCGGAGCTGTCGATCTCCGCGGCAGGCAGCCGTACCTCGATCAGCGCGATGGCCTCGCCGGTCGAGGCGAAGATCGGGAAGCTCGCGGCGTAGAGATCGAGCGAGTCGATTCGCTGCACCGCCGAATTGCCGTCCGCGAGGCCCGCCGTGTGCAGGGCCGTCAGCGCATCGACGGGCGCCGACGCGAACGTCCGGTAGTTGACGAGCCGCACGGGGAGCCCGACCTGCCGCGTGAGGGTCCCGGCGAGCTTGTCGTTGAGCAGGCGGACGATGAGCACTTTGGCGGTGGGATGCGCCGTCACCGTGACCGCGGCGCCGAGCATCGGAGCGGACGCCTGGGCCGGCAGGGCGAGGAAGCTCTGACCCTGCTCGGCGTTGGCCGCGGCGACGTCGTCCCAGGGAACCGGCGCCCCGGCCTGGGCGATGAGCTTCCCGCCGTCGATCACCGCGCAGGCGTCGATGGTGATGTCGGCCTCGCAGAAGCGCCGCAGGAACAGCGCCGTTTGCTCCGGGTGGCTCTCCGCGAGCAGCCGCTCGAGCGTCGGGCGATCCGCGAGCACGCGCACCTGGGTGAGCGCATCCTCGCTCATGCGCCGCAGGTCCTCCCGCGCCATGGCTCCCGCGAGCTGCACGCGCGACTTGCCCTGCTCGTCGGCGAGGTCGTGCAGCCGTCCGATCGCATAGAAGGAGATGCCGCCCGCGACGAGCAGCACCACGGTCACTTGACTCACGGCGAGCCACCAGCTGAGAGTCGTCTTCGCCGGATCGAAGCGCAGCGTCTCGGTGAGCCGGGTGAGTGTGTCGAGCATCTTCTTGCGGATCAGCGCCGCTTGTACCCCGTGCGCTCCACCAAGGTCTTGATGACGAGCGTCAGGACGGCAAGGAGCGTGAGAAGGGAGGCCACCGCGAACGCGCCGACGAAGTTGTACTCGTTATACAGGATCTCGATGTGCAGCGGCATCGTATCGGTGAGGCCCCGGATGTGGCCCGACACCACCGAGACGGCGCCGAACTCGCCCATGGCCCGCGCGTTGCAGAGAATGACGCCGTAGATGAGCCCCCAGCGCACCTTCGGCAGGGTCACGCGGAAGAAGGTCATCCAAGCGCCCGCGCCCATCGTGATGGCCGCCTCCTCCTCGTCGTTGCCGAGCTGCTGCATGAGGGGGATCAGCTCTCGGGCGACGTACGGGAAGGTCACGAACATCTCGGCGATGATGATGCCCGGCAGGGCGAAGATGATGCTGATGTCGTGGTCCTGCAGCCAGTGCCCGAACCAGCCCTGCAGCCCGAACAGCAACACGAACAGCATGCCGGAGATCACGGGCGAGACCGCGAGCGGCAGATCGATGAGGGTGAGGAAGAAGCTCTTGCCGCGGAACTCGAATTTGGCGATGCACCAGGAGGCGGCGAGCCCGAACAGGGTGTTGAGCGGAACGACCACCGCCGCGCTCACCAGGGTGAGCCGGATCGCGGAGCGCGTGTCCGCGTCGGCGAAGGTGTCGAAATAGGCGCGCAGGCCGTGGCCGAGGGCCGTCGCGAACACCGTGGCGAGCGGCGCGAGCAGCAAGGCCGCGAGAAAGGCGAGCGAGACCGAGATGAGGAGCCAGCGCAGCAGCACCGTGAGCAGCGTGTCGCGTCCCGGCCGCGTCGCGAGCTCCTCCCGTACCGCAAGGGGAACGCCGAGCGCCATCAGTGCGCCGTGGCGACGAGACGCCGCCGTCCCCAGGAGTGGATGAGGTTGATGGTGAGCAGCACCACGAACGAGATCACGAGCATCACCGATCCGAGCGCCGCCGCGCCGCGGTAGTCGAACTCCTGCAGGTGGATGACGATGAGCAGGGGCGTGATCTCGGTCTTCATCGGGAGGTTACCGGCGATGAAGATCACCGAGCCGTACTCGCCGACGGCCCGGGCGAACGAGAGCGTGAAGCCGGTGAGCATGGCGGGCAGCACGGTCGGCAGGATGATGCGCCGCAGGGCGTAGAGGCGGCCGGCGCCGAGGGTCTCGGCGGCATCCTCGAGGTCGCGCTGCACTTCGGCGATCGCCGGCTGGAGCGTGCGGACCATGAACGGCATGCCGATCAGAGTGAGCGCGACCGTCACGCCGATCCAGGTGTAGGCCACCTGGATGCCGAGCATGGCGAGGTAGCGCCCGATCCAGCCGTTCTGGGCGAACACCGAGGTGAGCGCGATGCCGGAGACCGCCGTCGGCAGCGCGAAGGGCATGTCGATGAGCGCATCGACAGCCTTGTGGCCCGGGAACTCGTACCGCACGAGGGTCCAGGCGAGCACGAACCCGAACACGAGGTTGATGCACGCGGCGAGGAAGGACGCTCCGAAGGACAGGCGGTAGGAGCCGAGGGCGCGCGCGCTCAAGACGACTCGCACGAAGTCGTCCCAGTGCATCGAGCCGGCCATGACCACCAGCGCGGCGAGCGGCAGCAGCACGAGCGCGCTCAGGAAGAAAGTCGTGAAGCCGAACGTCAGGCCGAAACCCGGCAGAACGCTGGGCTGGTGGAAGCGCTCCGCGGACACTCAGGCGAACCTGATGAGATCGGCGGCGGCTCTCGCGGGCTCCGGAGCGCGCAGCCGCTCGCCGGGCTGATACACGACGAGCAGCGGCCAGCGGGGCTCGTCGAGCAGGGACGCGAACCGCCTGTCGAGCTCGGCCACGTCCGTGATCCCGAGGATGAGCAGCTGCGCGGGCGACTCGGCGAGGCGCAGCGCGAGCTCGCGCGCAACGTCGCCGAAGCGCAGCTCGGTCCGCATCTCGAGCCCGTGGACGGCCTGCGCCTCGGAGCGCGCATCGAGCAGCGCGCGCATGCCGAGCGGGCGCTGCGCGCCGAGCGCGCCGTCCTGGGGCAGGATCCCGATGTACACCGCCTCCGCGGAGACGTGGCGGAGCAGGCTCGCGGAGACTGCGAGGGTCGCGCGGCGCGCCGACTCCTCGACCCAGTGGATGAGCACTCGCTGCGGCGACGGGGCGCTCTCGGGCAGGATGAGCACCTCCTCCGCGCCCCGCTGCAGCAGCCACTCGACGGACCGGACCGCGCCGGGGCGCGAGGCGATCACCGCCGCTCCCCACAAGGTGAGTCCGTCGCCCGATGCGGCGCCGAGCGACGGCGCGGCCCCGAGCGACGGCTCGACTTGCACGCCGATGCGCGTCTTCATGCGCATCGCGAGCTCGTTGAGCAGGGACTCGCGGCCGAGCTGCCGGGCGAGCTCCTCGCTCGGCGCGCAGATCGTGAAGCTCGAGAGCGGCGTCGGCAGCACGTGCAGGCGCCGCGCGCCGAGGGCGACCTCCTGGCCCTGCACGAGGGGGAAGACGCGCTGCTCGTGCTGCGTGCGGGTGACCTCGAGGAAGGGCTCGTCCGAGCCGTTGTCCGACCGCACGACGTGCGCCCCCGCGGCGCCGTCGCCGAGCCGCACGCGCAGGCGCTCGAGCGCGCCGCTGAAGAGAATCTCATCGACGACCCCTTCGGCCATGTAGGGGGCTCTCAGCGCCTCGCGGCTCGGCGCGAGCTCGATCTCCTCGGGACGCAGCACCGCGACGACCTCGTGCTCGCGCACGTGCAGTCCGGACTCGACGTGGGGCACGACAACCGGCTCGGAGCCGAAGCTCAATCCGCGCGCGCTCTGGCGCGCGAGCAGCAGATTCGCCGCGCCGAGGAAGGTCGCGACGAAGCGCGTGGCAGGCCTCGCGTACAGATCCTCGGGCCGGCCCATCTCGAGCAGCCGGCCGAGATTCATGATGCCGATCCGGTCCGCGAGCGCGAAGGCCTCCTCCTGGTCGTGCGTGACGAGCACCGTCGTGATCCCGAGCTCGCGCTGGACCTGGCGGATGGTGCGGCGGAGCTCCTCGCGGATCTTGGCGTCGAGCGCGCCGAAGGGCTCATCGAGCAGCAGCACCTCGGGTTTGTGCGCGAGCGCGCGGGCGACCGCGACGCGCTGCTGCTGGCCTCCCGAGAGCTGCGCCGGCAAGCGGTCGTCCATGCCCTCGAGGGAGACGAGGCGCAGCAGCTCCTGGCGCCTCGCGCGCCGCGCGGCCGCCCTCATGTGGCGCACGCGCAGCGCGAACTCGATGTTGTCGGCCACCGTCATGTGGCGGAAGAGGGCATAGTTCTGGAAGACGAGCCCCACGCCCCGCTCGCGCGCAGCGAGGTGGGTGACATCCCGGCCGTGCAGCGAGATGCGGCCGTGGTCCACTCCGGTCAAGCCGGCGATGGCGCGGAGCAGCGTGCTCTTGCCGCCTCCGCTCGGGCCGAGCAGCACGAAGAACTCGCCGTCGCCGATGTCGAGCGATACGTCGTTGACGACCGTCGCTCCCTGATAGCGCTTGGTGACCTGATCCAGCGTGATGGACATGCGGCTGCGGTGTCGGCTCGCGAACTACGGGTAATCCTAAAGGCGGCGTGCGGCGCCGTCAGCCGTCGCGCGGTTACAATGTGGTTATAAGCGCCGGCTCGGCGGGTCCGGCGGCCCCAATGCGGCGTCCGACCGGACATATTGAGACACCGGTCACCAGGGCTGTCCGGCCAGCTCCTGCTTGTAGCGCTGCAGCTCCTCGTACAGGCGGCGCCAGATGGGGCCGGGCGCTCCGCTCCCGACGGGGTGCCCGTCGAGGCGCGTCACGGGAATGAGCTCCCGCGTCGCGGCCGAGAGCCACACCTCCTCGGCGCCCCGCAGCTCCGCCTCGGTCACCCGGACCGACCGATGCGTGAGACCGACGCGGCCGGCAAGCTCCTCGACCACGCTGCGGGTGGTGCCCGGCAGAATGCGCTCCGTGCGGGGCGGCGTTCGCAGCTCTCCGTGCACCACGCAGTGCACGGCCGCGGCGGACGCCTCGGTGAGCTCCCCGTTCCGCAGCAGGATCGTCTCCGATGCGCCCGCGTCCACGGAGAGCTGCCGCAGCAGCACATTGGCGAGGAGCGCCACCGACTTCACGTCGCAGCGCGCCCAGCGAGTGTCCTCGGCCGTGATGCACGCGAGGCCCCGCTCGAGGGCCTCGGGTGGCGGGAGCGGCAGAGGGGCACAGAACGCGAAGACCGTTCGCGGCACGACGGGCAACGGGGCGTGGTTGCGGCCGCGCTCGGCGCCGCGGGTCACCTGCCAATAGACATACTGATCGCCGCCGCCGTTGCGCTCGATGAGCCGGGCGATCATCTCCCGCCACTCGCCGGCGCTCATCGGGTCCTCCATTCTGAGCTCGGCGAGGCTGCGCGCGAGCCGCGCGCTGTGATCGGCGAAGCGGAAGGGCCGGCCGGCGTATACGGGCATCACCTCGTAGACGCCGTCCGCGTACAGGAAGCCGCGGTCGAGCGGCGAGATGCGCGCCTCGCCGAGCGGCAGGTACGCTCCGTTCAGATAGCAGAGGGGCAGCGGATCGGCCAAGCGGGTACCTCCTCAAGCGGATCGGCGGTTCTCGCCGCGGCTCAGTCGAGCGCGAGGCGCGCGCCGGTGATACCGAGCTTCGCGAGCCGCGCGATGAGCGCATCGTACTGCTCGACACCCGCGACGGGACCCAGCCGCACGCGGAACAGGCGGCTCTTCTCGGGGCGCGCGAGCACGAACGCATCGGTGAAGCCGGCGGTCCGCAGCCTGCCGAGCAGCCGCCAGGCGTTGTCCTGATCCGCGAAGGCGCCGACCTGGACGAAGAGCTCGGGCGGCGGAGACTGCGTTGCGCGCGTCAGCTGCTCGCCCGCGGGACTTCCGAGCGTGAGCGCCCGCACCTCCACGAACGCCGTGCCGTCGCGGAGCATGCCGAGCTTCGCCGCGGCGGTGTAGGAGAGGTCGATGAGCCGGTTCGCGACGAAGGGGCCGCGATCGTTGATCCGCACGACGACGCTGCGCCCGTTGCGCAGGTTCGTGACCCGCACATAGCAGGGGATGGGAAGCGTCTTGTGCGCGGCGGTCATCGCGTACATGTCGTACGGCTCGCCCATCGCGGTACGGATGCCGTGGAAGGCGGGGCCGTACCAGGACGCGACGCCGCGCGCGACGTAGCCCTTCGCCGAGGCAAGCACGTAGTAGCGGCGGCCGAGGACATCGTAGAAGGGCGGATT
>JASHSR010000259.1 GCA_030038645.1 Gammaproteobacteria bacterium | reverse complement strand
GCATCGAGACTCTCACGAGAAGACATGGACGAATGCGCGGCCGATCGGGCCGTTGACGACCTTGCTCCGCCCCGGGGCGCGGCTCCGCATCGTGACCATCCTCCTCAGCGTCTCCGGCGTCTCTCGCAATTCAAAAAGTCTCAACCCAATCCGCCGGCGCCCACAAATGAAATCTTGGAATGACGCCATGTGGATTGGATAGGCAATCGGCTTGGGTTGAGCGAGCGCGGACGCCGCGGAGCCCGCGATACGGTGACAAAGCGGTCACATTCCGGCGGCGCACCTCGGCGGCCGCCGCCGCGGCGAGCAGGAGCGACACGAGAGGAAGGGCAAGAGGGGTGATTATCGGTTTCATGGCGTTCTTGGGTGGCGATCGAGTGGGGCGAGCGACATCAGAAGTTGTACGTGGCCTTCAAATAGTAGTAGCCGCCGTTGATCCCGATAGGAGAGCTCGAGTATTGCGTGGCCGCGAAGGGATATCCGGCCTTCTGGTATGCGGCGAGCAGCGCCGGGTTGAGCTTGTCGGGGTAGCGGTTGAAGATGTCGACCGCACCGATGCTGAGCTTCACGGACTCGAGAACGTCGTAGCCGATGTCGACGTCGGTGATCGGAATGATGCCGGATTGGACGAGGTAGTACGTGATCTTCCCCGGCGTCGTCGCGCCGTCGTCACTGTCGAGCGCGGTCGTCGTGTCGTGGATGACCTCTCGGAGGTTGACGGTGAGCCGGTCATAGGTCCACACGCCGCCGACGTTGATGTTGTACCTGGGTAGGCCGTCGGAGAGGCCGGTGAACGAGGATGAATTCAGTATCGTCAAGCCCTGCGCGGCCAGCTGCGAAGGGGTGGAGCGGATGCCCGTGATGGTGGTGTTGTTGTAATTCGTGTTCACGAACCAATCGATGGTGCCGAGCCGCTCGAGGTTCGTCAGGTAATCGAGCACCAGGTCGGCGCCTTGCGTGCTCGTGTCGACGCCGTTGGTGAAGAGGCTGACGTAGACGCTCGTGAAGGTCGGATTGAGCTGGTTGCCGTTGACTCTGACGGCCTGCGCCACGAGCGGCGAGACGACGACACCGTTCAGCAGATAGTACAGATCGGTGGTCGACACGATGCGGTGGTCGAGGTTGATCTGATAGACGTCGAGGGTAGCGGTGAGATTGGGGGCGGGATGGACCACCGCGCCGATGCTGTAGTTGACGGAGGTCTCCGGCTGCAGCTTGCCGAGGCCGAAGAGCGCCGCCGCGGCGGAATCCGAGGCGAGCGTCACGCCCGTCGAAGTCGGGGAGGTCGCCGACTTCGTGTAGTACTCCTCCGCGACGGTCGGGGCGCGAAAGCCGTTGCTGATCGTGCCGCGCAGCGCAAAGGCCGGCGTGAAATCGTAGCGGGCCGTCAGCTTGCCGCTCTTGGCGTCGCCGAAGTCGCTGAAGTGCTCGTAGCGGCCGGCGAGGTCGAGCCGCAGGTCTGCGACCACGTTGGCCGCGAGGTCGACGTAGCCCGCGTCGTTCGTGCGCGAATGGCCGCCCGCATCGGTCGGGCCGAACCCCTGGAAGGCCGCCGCGCCGCCCTCCTCGTACGACCACGGAATGCCGGCCCCGATCACGTACGCGTCGCGCCGCTCCTCGGCGCCCCAGGCAATGTTGAGGGGTCCGGCCAATCCCACGTCGAATTCGCGATCGAGGTCGAGATTGTTGGTCCACTGCGTCGTCTTGAACGAGCCGTCGTAGAAGTCGGTCGGCGAGTAGCCGGTGAGGCTGTATTCGTAGGTGTTGCTGGTGTCGAGCGTATAGAAGTCGTTGTAGTCGCGCCCGTAGGTGCTCGAGAGATCCCAGTTCCAGTCGGCGAGGGCGCCCCTTAAGCCTGCGGTGAGCCCGTAATCCGTCTCGTCGATGGCCTCGAGCGGCGTGAAGCCGAAGGGATACTGGTATTCGGTCTCGCCGGTCGCGGGATTCGTGTACGCGGCGATGTGGGGTAGCCGGTAATTCTGGATCGAGTTGGCGGCCTTCTGGCCGTACGTGCCGAAGGAATAGAACTCGACGGCCTCGCCCAGCTTGAAGCCGGAATTGAGCTCCGCGAGCTTCAATTGGTACTGCGCGTCGCCGCCGATGCGGTTGAGGATCGGCCAGCCGGGCGCGTTGAGCACGTTGGCGTCGATCGGCCTCAGGCCCGCCACCGGGTAGAGTCCCGAGGTGGAGCTGGGGTTGAGGATGTAATCGAGCGCCTCGTCGCGGACCGTGTCGCCGTGATTGCGAACTTCGCCGGTGAAGTTGAGATAGGCGCCGTCGTAAGGCTGGAAGCCGATGTTCCCGGTTACGTCGTCCGTCTTACCGCCCCCGTCTTGGTAGCCGCCGTAGCTCCCCTCGAGGTTGCCGCCCTCGTACCCCTTCTTGAGGATGATGTTGATCACGCCCGCTATGGCGTCCGAGCCGTACTGCGCCGCCGCTCCGTCGGTCAGCACTTCGATGTGGTCGATGGCGTCGACCGGAATGAAGTTGAGATCTGCGCCGGCGCCGCCGGCGAACTCGCCGGTCGCCGCGATGCCGATATTGGCGGTGGTGTGCCGCCGCTTGCCGTCGATGAGCACCAGCGTGTCGTTCGGGCTGAGGCCGCGCAGCGCCGCTTGCAGCGTGAGATTAGACAGATCGCCGCCGCCGCCGGTGGTCGTATCGAGCGAGGGCACGACGGTTGCAAGAGTCTGGATCAGGTCCGGGGTGCTCGGGGTCTTCGCCAGCTCGTCGCTCGCGATGACCTGAACGGGTGCCGGGCTATCGAAGGCCTTGATGCCTTTCTCGCGCGTGCCCGTGACGATCACCGACTGCAGGGACGCGGCCTGCAGCGGATCGGACTGCGTGTCCCCGGGGCCGGACGTGGAGCTCGCGGCGGCGGCGGACGTGGAGACGGCGGCCGCTGCAGCGCCTGTCGCGGACGCTGGGTCCGCTGCGGAGGTGCCCGCGGGCGCCGCGTCTGCTGCGGCGATACCCGCGGCCGTCGCGGCCGTATCGGCGTCGGCGCCCCAGCAGCGGAGGGCGAGCATCGCAGCGGCGGCAGTCGCGGCGGCAGCCACGAGCGAATTGCGGTGAACTCTCATTATCAGACCTTTCTCGCGGAACGACTGCGGACGTTCCCTGTATTTCGCAAACGGAGACGTCCGGCTTGGTGCGATGACGACTTCCGACCACGCGGGGATCAAACAAACTCAAAACGCATCGATCGCGTCCGCGTGATTGTGCGGAAGCGAGAACGTCGCGGGAAATTGCGTTTGTTCCGCGAGACCCAACCGAAATTCATGTCGGGCCGAGCGGCTCAATGACGGAGCGCGCGACTCAATGCTGGAGCGGTCGATTCAATGCCGGAGCGGACGATTCAACGCGGGAGCGGTCGACTCGAGCTCGGCATGAGCACATTCGAAACAATCATTTCAGCTCGACGGAGCCCGGTGTAGCATCGGGCGCGGACGCCATCTTTTCCTGGACGCGGAAGTCCAGATCTCACGGAGCGCTTCTCATGTCCGACCAGCACGATCCGGCTCACATCATGCGCGGCGGCGCGCGCCGCCTGCTCCTTGGGGCGGCGCTCCTCGCGGTGGCGGCGTCAGCGTCTGCCGCCGGCGAGCGCCCCACGGCGCAAATCCTCAGCCGCCCCTACATCGTCGAGTGGGTCTACAGGGTGAAGTGGGGCTACGCGGATCAGTTCTTCGAGCTGTTCAAGAAATACCAGCTGAAGATCCTCGACCGGGAGAAGCAGCTCGGGGATGTGCTGAGCTACACGATCTATCGGCCCGGCCTGCATACGAGCGAGGACGAGCGCTGGGACTATACGGTGGTGATCGTCTACAAGAACATTCTCGCGCCGGCCGAGGAGAGTGTGATCGAGCACCAGCTTTTCCCGGACCGCGAGACTCTGCGGCGCGACGAGGACGAGCGTTGGCGGTTGGTCGAGGCGCACTGGGACCTGCCGATCCGGATCATCGACCCGCACGCGCCGCAGGATTGACGGCGGCCGGCCGGTCTGCGGCCGCGCTGCGGCCTGTGACCGTCTTGTCACCGCGCGCAGACTGACTTTGTCACCGGATGTGATCTAGCGTGTGCGGCTGGCGCAACACCGCGCCGCCGTGGAACGCCCGGTTGGACATGAAATCTCTCACGCGAAGATTCGGCTCGAGGATCTTTTCGGTCACGGCCGCCTTGCTGCTGCTCGCGGCTTCGGTCTCGGCATTGGCGCCGGCGCCCGCGCGTGCGGCGAAAGTCGTCACGCTGCTCAACGTCTCCTACGACCCGACGCGGGAACTTTACCGCGAATACAACGCGGCGTTCGCCCGATACTGGCGCGCGAAGACCGGCGAGATCGTCAGGGTCGAGATGTCCCACGGCGGCTCGGGCAAGCAGGCGCAGTCCGTCATCGCGGGGCTGCCCGCGGATGTCGTGACGCTCGCGTTGGCGGCCGACATCGATGCGATTGCGACGCGAGGCAAGCTCCTGCCGCTCAATTGGCAGAGCCGGCTGCCGGACGACAGCGCGCCGTATACCTCCACGATCGTGTTCCTCGTGAGGCGGGGCAATCCGAAGGGCATTCACGACTGGGGCGATCTGATCAAGCCGGGCGTGCAGGTCATCACGCCGAACCCGAAGACGTCGGGCGGCGCGCGCTGGAACTACATGGCCGCCTGGGCGTGGGCGCTCCGGCAACCGGGAGGCAGCGTCGCGACCGCCAAGCAGTTCGTGCGCGAGCTCTATCAGCACGTTCCGGTGATGGACACGGGCGCCCGCGGCTCGACGGGCACGTTCGTCCAGCGCCACATCGGCGACGTGCTGCTCGCATGGGAGAACGAGGCTCATCTCGCGATCGAGGAGGAGGGCTCCCAGGATCTGCAGATCGTCGTTCCCTCCGTCAGCATCCTCGCGGAGCCGTGCGTCGCCGTCGTCGACGAGGTGGTGTTGCGTCACGGCACGCGCGAGCTCGCGCAGGCCTACCTGCGATACCTCTACAGCAAGGAAGGCCAGGAGATCATCGCGCGTCACTTCTACCGGCCGCGCGATCCGCAAGTCGCCGCCGAGCATGCATCGGAGTTTCCCAAGGTGCGGCTCGTGACCATCAATGAGTTCGGCGGCTGGACCAAGGTGCAGAAGGAGCAGTTCGACGAGGGCGGCATCTTCGATCAGATCACCGTGGGACAATGAGATCTCGGGCGCCGACCGATCTTTCGATGCTCGGCGCTGAACGACGACCGGCGTTCCCTGCCGCTCGTCAGCCGCGCGCCTCGTGGGCGAGCAGCCGCTCGGGCTTCAGCGGCTCGTCCGCCGGCTGGACACGACGCGGCGCGAGGAGGTGGAGCGCAAGCCGCTCCGCGTATCCGCGCAACTCCTGGACGGCCGTCGTCTCCCAGTGGTCGGCGCGCAGCATCGGCCCGAGGTAGTAGAGGCGGTCCGAGACACTGCCGCGGGCGTCGATGAGCGCGCCGTGCGAGCCGGTCCGCAGGCCGAGGCCGAGCGTATCCGCGACCGCGAGGCCCTGCGAGAGCAGGCCGCGCAGCAGCGGATCCCGCGTCCGCCGGGCGTCGTAGTCCGGCCCCGTGCAATTGATCACGCGGTCGACCCAGAGCGTCGACATGCGCTCCTCGCCACGCATGCGCCAATCCACGCGAATTCGACCGCCGGCAACTCCGAATCCGGCGATACGGCCCGCATGGACGTGAAGCTTGCTCTTTCTGCGCAGCTCATCGAGCGCGGCGGCGGTCCGGTCGGCGAGCCTGTGCCGGTGGATGTCCCAATAGCAGCGCGCGTGCCTCAGGAAGCGGCGTCGCTCGCTCGCGGGCAGGCGCCGCCAGAGGGTGGGCGCGACGTTGCGCACGAGCGTGATGGCCTCGCGCCAGTCGCCTCCCCGGCGCTCCATGTCCTCCGACAACGCTCGGACCAGGCGGAACAGCCGGCGCATCGACAACGGCACCGAGCGCAGCAGGGCCGGCGCAGCGCTCTCGATGTGCCTCGGCCGGAAGGCGGTCTGGGAGGGAGGGAGCAGGCCGTGCCGGGAGATGGCGTGAACGACGGCGCTCGCAGAGGCGCTCGCTCCCGCGAGGACGATGTCCGCCATCGTGAGACCCGTGCCGACGACGAGCACGGTCTCACCCGGGCGGAACGCGGGCGGCGCGATCCATGGGTCCTCGATGTATCGAGAGCTCCCCCACAGCGCCTCGACGCCCGGCAGCCGCGCCGGCGCCGGATTGCCGAGCGCGAGCACGACTTCATCGCCGGTCAGCCTGCGGCCGTCCGCCAGATGCACATGAACCGGCGAAGCCTCGCGCGCCGACTCGATGAAGCTCACGCGCCCGTGCACGCGGTCGAGGCGCACGTGAGGCGGCGAGGCGAGCTCCGCCGTCCTGAGCACCGACTCGAGGTAGTCCCCGTAGAGCTCGCGGGGCACGAAGTCGTCGGCGCTCGCGCCCGGCAACCGCCGCCGGAGGAATGCCAGGAATTCCGCGGGCTCCGCGGAGGTCGCCGACATGCGCCCCGCGGGCACATTGAGCAGATGCGGATACTCGCTGCGCGCGTAGGCCGCGCCGCGGGCCACGCGCGCTCGATCCACGAGCACGATCCTGAGCGGCTCATCGCCCGCGAGCCGCAGCAGATTGATCGCGACGGCCGTGCCGCTGAAGCCGGCGCCGACGACGACAATGGTTCTGTGAGCGTAGGGCATCCTGCAGCGTCCTTCCTCGCGCCCACCGCGGGCGCGAGGAGGAGCCTAGCCGAACGCCGATATCAAGCCAGTCGCCGCGAGGTGACAGTTTGGGTACATTTCAAGCGAGGCGCCGTGTGGCTCGGCACCGGCTGCCGCCAGGCCACCGCGGGCCATCGCTGGGCCACCGAGTGCCGCCGCCACGCCGGCCCCGGGTCGCCTCAGGGCCAGCGCGCGGTGACACTTTGGAATACCCTCATGCCTTCAGAATCCGTACTGAAGGTATAGGCCGTACTCCCTGAACGTTCCGGAGCCGAGCGCGTTCGCGCCACCGATGGTGTACGAGGCGCCCGCGTCTCCACCGGAGACCGAGGTCGACCCGCCGCTCACGCGCTCGTTCTTGTACACGGCCGCCACGTCGAACTGCTTCAAGATGTGGTACGCGACGCCAAAGTTGTAATAGGTGTCGGTGAGCGATCGGGCCACATCCTCGCTCAAGTGGGCATCATCGTAGCGGGCGAATACCGACCATTTGGGCGTGAAGTCGTAGGACGCCCAGGCCGAGTAGCCGGCCGCCTGGTCGCTGATCGGCGGTGCACCGGCGCTCGTCACGATGGAAGACGTGCCGTAGGTTCCGCTCGTCGCGCTGCTCACCGTCTTGAAGTTCCGGGCGTCGAAGTACTCCCCGCCCACGTGAATGCCGGCGACATTCACGGCGACCAGGCCGTCCAAGCGGGTGGCCGTGTTGTTCGGATAGCTCTCGTTCGCCGCGGTGACCTGCCCCAGATGGCCGTCGTAGAAGCCGACGGCGAGCGTGAGCCAACTCACCGGCCTCAAGGCGACGCGGCTGTCCAAGTCCACGAATTTCGTGCGGGTGGGGTTCTTGAAACCCCCTCCGTCCACGGCGCCGACGGAATAGCTGAGGAGTCCACCCGCGCCGAGCGAGCCGGTGGCGTAGGCACCCCAGTCGTCCGTGTTGGCGAAGCCGAGGCGGTCCGTCGTCGTCTTCTCGATGAACCGATAGCCGTACAGGTTCTGGACGAACGGCGCCCACCCCGTGTCGTAGGAGCCCACGTCGAGCACGAAGGCTCGGTTGAAATTGCCCTGCAGATACAGTTTCTTGATGAACACCTCGGCGACGCCGCCGCTCGTCGTCTGACTGGTGAGCGCGCTCGTCGTGCCGGTCGGCGTGCTGACGGTGCTCGTGCTCGCGGTGGAGTACTGCGCGTCCGTCGTGAGGTTCGCGGACCAGATATCGCTGAAAGTATGGTCGACGATCAAGTAGAAGCGCTTGATGTCGAAGCCGGTCCCGGTCGGCGCAGTCTCGACCGGCACTCCCTTGGCGTTGTCGTTTTGCAGGCTGATGTTGCTCAAGTCGGAGTAGACCAGCCCGCCGATCGTGGTGTTCTGTCCTACGTCCGCCGCGAAGGCGGGCGGTACGAGGAAGGCAGCTGTCGCGAAGGCGCAACTCGCGCCGAGGGCTGCCTTGAGGATCTGTTTGCGCATCTACAATGCTCCCGAATGATTGAGTGAAGGCGCGCACGATTCGCGGCGCGCGCGGGTTCACCCGAATGCGCACCCGTCCGATGCGTGCGAAATGCTAAGGTTCGGGAGGTTATGAAGTCGGTACAGGCGGGGTCACAATGAGGTTATAGTTGCGCTCCGCGGTATCAACCGCCGTGTTTTGGCGAGTCTTTTCGCGTTGCGCCGCGCAGGCGCGCGGACGATGCCCGGGCGGGCGCCGGCATCCGCGCAAGGGAGCTTTGAGTCGAGGGCCGAATCAGGCCGGGCGCGATCGGCAGTCGATCACCGCTCGGACGCCGGGGTCGGCGTCCTCGAGGGTGAGCTCGAAGCCGTGCAGCCGGACGATGGCGGCGACGACACTCAAGCCGAGCCCGGAGCCGGGGATCGTACGGTTGCGCTGGGCGCGGTAGAAGCGCTGCAGCACCGCCGCCCGCTTGTCGGCCGGGATGCCCGGGCCGTCATCTTGGACGATGATCCGCGGCGCCGCGGGATCCTCGCCGAGCCGCACCCGCACGGTGCTGCCGCGGCCGGCGAACTTGATTGCGTTGTCGACGAGGTTGCAGACCGCTTCGAACAGCAGCTTCGGGTCGGCCTCGACGAGGGCTCCCGGTTCGCCGGCCGTCAGCAGACGCACGCCTCCGGCCTCGGCGAGGGGCTGATAGAGGTCTTCGATCGGCGCGATGACTTGGGCGAGATCCACGCGCGAGAAACCCGCGCGGCGCTGCCGCGCATCGAGCTCGGCGATCCGCAATATGGCGCGGAACCGATCGAGCAGCTCGTTGAGTCCGACCGTGACGCGAGCCACCTCTTCCGCGTCCACGCTCGGGCTCTGCTGGATGCGGCGCAGCTGCACGGTCGCACGGGAGAGAGGCGTCAGCAGATCGTGCGCGATGGTCTCGGTCGCTCCCTTGACCTCCGACATCAGCCGCTCGACCTCGTCCATCATGTTGTTCACCGTGGTCGCGAGCATGTCGAGCTCGTCGCGGCGATGGCCGGCCGGCATCCGGCGCTCGAGGTCCCCGCGCGCGATGGCGCGGGCCGCGGCCTGCAGGCTGTGCAGCCGCCTGAGCGGCCCGATGCTGAGGGCCGTGCCGCACGCGAGCCCGATCAGCAGGATCGAGACGCCGCTCCAGATCAGCGCGGATGCGATGATGCTGCGCATCTCCTGCAGCTGGCTCACGTCTCGTCCCACGACCAGCACCTCGCCGGCCGGCAGGCGCCGGGCGATGATGCGCGCGCTCGCGGGAAAGCTCCGGGTGGGCGGGATCTCGAGGGGCGCACCGTCCATGCGCAGCTCGGCGGGCAGGGCTTCGAGGTTGCCCGCGATCCGCGTGCCGTCGGCCGCAAAGAGCGCGAAGATGTTCGTCTTGTCGCCGTTCAGGGCGAGCTCTTCGGCGACCCGCTGGCGCAGCCCCGGACGCGGCGAGCTCGCCAAGCCGTCCGCCTCCGTGTCGAGAATGCTGTCCACGCGATGGGTGAGGAAGACGGCCGATTGCAGATAGACCATGCCGAGCAGCGCGAGCGTGCCCAGGGCGAACAGCAGGCCGTAGAGGACCGTGAGCCGGAATGTCGTCGTGCGCCAGAGCGCTCTAAACTGCATTGAGGACGTAACCCACGCCGCGCTCGGTCTTGATGAGCGACGGCGCGCCGGGCTCGTCGATCTTCTTGCGCAGCCTGCCGATGTGCACGTCTATCAGGTTCGTACCCGGATCGAAGTAGTATTCCCAGACGCGCTCGAAGATGATCCGCCGGCTCAACAGCTGCCCCGAGTTGCGCATCATGAACTCGAGCAGCTTGAATTCCATCGGGAGCAGCTCGATGCTGCGCCCGTTGCGGCGCGCTTCGCGCGCCACCAGATCGAGCTCCAGGTCCCCCACCTTGAGCAGCAGGTCCGTCTTGGCCGTCCGGTCGTGACGGCGCAGCAGCACCTGCACCCGCACGACGAGCTCGCTCGGCGCGAAGGGCTTGACCAGATAATCGTCGCCTCCGATGCGCAACCCCTCCACGCGGTCGTCGACATCGCCGAGGGCGCTCAGCAGCAAGACGGGCGTCTCCACGCCGGCGTCGCGCATGGCCTTCACGATCTGCAAGCCGTCACAGCCGGGCAGCATCCGGTCGAGCGTGATCGCGTCGAACCGGTCGGTCAGCGCGAGCTTCAGGCCCTGCTCGCCGTCGAAGCATTGCTTGGTACGAAACCCGCCGGCCGTCAGGCAGGCCACGATCTCCCTGGCCGTTTCGACGTCGTCCTCGATCACCAGAACTCTAGCCATCGCAAGGCCCCGGCGTGAAAGTTGGCCCGCTAGGCCGACCCTGAAGCGCCCGGAGCGCCGCCTCCTGCGGCGCTCCGCTCAAGAATAGCCCGGGGGATCGGACGGCATCAAGCTCCGCTCAGGCCGCCGGATCGCTCGAGCCGCCGTCGATCGCTCACTCCACCGGATTGTCGATCGCGTAGAACGTCGCTTTCAAATTTCTGACGCAGCTCGCGAACGGGCTCGAGGCCGGCTCGAGGCCGAGCTCGGCGCAGGCGAGCTGCTCTCGGCGCGTGAGCTCCCGGTTCGATGCCTTGTAGAAGGATCCGGAGGCGGGCATGAGTCCCCGGTCGGGCGGCGCCGCTCCGGCGGTCGCCGCGCCCGGGGCCGCGGGGCTCGACGCCGTCTCGGTCGATTGCAGAACGCACACGGCGAGCTCGGGGCTGCCCGGCTCGAGGCCCTTGGCTCGGCACGCCTGCTCCGCCTGGCTCGCGGCTCTCTCGGAGTTGACGCTCGCGAGCGAGCTCGAGAGGCTGGAGACGCATCCCCGGTAGTGACTCGTCCAGGTGTCGAGGTTCGAGACGCCCGTGTGGATGCCGTAGGTCAATCCCTCCGAGGGGGTGAGGCCCATCACGTCCTGACAGATGGCGGCGACCCGGTCGGCTTGACCGGTGCCGAGCTGGTCGGGATTGTAGGCCGCGGCCGAAGCGCACGCGGCGATGGTGATACAGGCAACGATGCCCAGCGCGACGGCGGGCGAAGCGTGTCGAGTCCTCATGGGTTTCTCCGCAAAGCATTCGAGGCTTGAGCCTCGGAAACATGCTAGCGGCGCGACCCGCGCGGGCCAGTGAACGAAATTTCACGCGCAAGGCACGGCGGTCAGCCGACCGCGCGGCCCTCGGTTTACCGCGCGGCGGTCTCGACTGCGGCGGCAGGCCTCCAGCCTCCACCGAGATCGGTCACCAAGCTCACCGCCGCCGTTTGCTCGGAGACGGTGATCTCGGCGAGCGAGAGTCGGGCGCTCAAGGCCGCCGTTTGCGCGACGACGACGGTGGTGAAGTCGACGGTGCCGGCTTTGTACTCGTTGAGGGTGAGCTGCTCGTTCTCGTCCGCGGCTGCGGAGTCCTTCTTGAGGATGTCGAATTGCTGCCTATCCCAGTCGACGGCGGCGAGATCGTTCTCGACGTCCTGGAAGGCGGTGAGAATGGTCTGGAAATAGGTCGCAACGGCCTGGTGATACGCCGCGCGCGCCTGCGCGACTTTCGCCTGCGTTCCACCAAAGTTGAAGAGCGTGTCGGACGCGGAGAGGGCAGCCTCGCGTGTCCGGTTGACCGCCTCGAAGAGCGTTCCGAGGCTCTCCGAGAGAAAGCCGTATGAGCCGGTGAGCGTGAGCTGCGGGAAGTAGTTGGCTTCCTCGACGCCGATCTCCGCATTGGCGGCGGCCACGTTGTGCTCCGCCGCCATGATATCCGGACGACGCTTGAGGAGGGTGGTCGGGATGCCGGTCGGGACGTTGGGGATCGTCGTGTTCCAGTCGGCTCTCGGGGCGATATGGAAGTCGCTCGCCGGCCTGCCGATGAGCGCCGCGATCGCATCCTCGAGCTGCGCGCGCTGCAGCCGGGTTGCGGCTTCCTGCTGCTGCGCGCTGAAGACCGACGTCTCCGCTTCCAGAACGTCGCTTTTCGCCACGGTTCCGACCTTGTAGCGGTTGCTCGTGATCTCGAGCGTCCGCTGATACGCCTTCACGGTATCGCCGAGGAGCTGGATCTCGGCGTCCGCCCCGCGCAGCTCGAGGTAGGCCGCCGCGAGCTGATCCTGCGCGGAGAGCCGCGCGTACGCGATGTCCGCGAGGTCCGCCCGGGCGGACTCCTTCGCGTTCTCGAGCTCGCGACGCAACTGGCCCCATACATCGAGCTCCCAGGTCGCGGTGCCGCTCAGCTGGTAGGTGGAGTACGTGCCGCCGGAGCCGCTCGCGGCGGATCCCGAGCCGGGCGTCCCGGCGCCGAGCCCGAAGCTCGAGAGTGGGGCGGCGCCGGCCCCGCTCTTCACGCGCTCGGCGCTTGCGCTCACGCCGAGCGACGGAAAGAACGTCGAGCGCGCCTCGCTGACCGCGGCGACCGCCTCCGCGTACGCGGCCGACGCCTCCGCGAGGTTCTGGTTGGATACGTCCACCTCGTTGATGAGCCGATCGAGCATCGGGTCGTGGAACATGGTCCACCACGCATCGGGCGGCGGGGCCGTCGAGCTCGTGGCGACTGCGTTCTTGTAGTGCTGCGGCGTCTCCATCGCCGGGCGCTTGTAGTTCGGTCCGATCGCGCAGCCGCAGAGCGCGGCGACGAGCAGCACTGCGGCGACGCGGCCGGCGGGTCGGAAGGCTCGGACGCGCATCTCGGACTCGTGGATCTTCGACTCGTGCATCAGCGACTCGCGCATCGGGGGTCTCGCTCGCTCGGGGCGCTCGGCGGTCAGATGGGCTGCGGCTCGGCGCCGCCGACCTCGCGGCTCAAGTAGCGCTCGTCTACTCGTGGCCGCCGCAGCTTATCGAGGTACAGATAGACGACGGGGGTGGTGAACAGCGTGAGCAGCTGGCTCAGCAGCAGCCCGCCGACGATCGAGACGCCGAGCGGCTGGCGCAGCTCGGCGCCCTCGCCGAACCCGATCGCGAGCGGCAGCCCGCCGAGCGCCGCGGCGAGGGTGGTCATCAGAATCGGGCGGAAGCGGAGCATGCACGCCTCGCGAATCGCATCGTGGGCGGACAGGCCGCGCGCGCGCTCCGCATCGAGCGCGAAGTCGATGATGAGGATCGCGTTCTTCTTGACGATGCCGATCAGCAGGATCACCCCGATCATCGCGATGATCGAGAACTCCATGTGGAAGATCAGCAGGGCGAGCACCGCGCCCACGCCGGCGGAGGGTAGCGTCGAGAGCACCGTGAAGGGGTGCACGTAGCTCTCGTAGAGAATGCCGAGAACGATGTAGATCGCGACCAGCGCCGCCGCGATGAGCACGGGCTCGTCCCCGACGGAAGTCTGGAACGTCCTCGCCGTGCCCTCGAAGCTGCCGTGTACGCTCGTCGGCATGTCGATCCGGTTCTCGGCGTCGGTGAACGCCGCCGCCGCATCGCTCAGCGCGTAGCCCGGCGCGAGATTGAATGCGATGGTCGTCGCGAGCGCGGCGTTCTGGTGGTTGACCGACACCGGGGCCGATGCCGTCGTGAACTTGGCGATCGACGCGAGGGGCACCATCGTGTCGGGCGAAGTGCTCACGGCGTTGCCGGTCGATGCGTTGCGCACCTCGAGGATCGGCGCCGCCGGCGGACTCGCGCAGCCCGTGCTGTTGACCGGGGGCGGAGCGGTGATGCCGTTCACGCTGGCGATGCTCGGGATGGGGAGCGCAGTCGGGGGCGCGACCGAGCTCGTCGTGACCGCGCTGATCGTCGAGGCGATCTTCGCGGTGGGAATGACGGCCGTCGGGCTGTTGCCGCACGTCGTGGTGGCCGCGGCCGCGCCCGCTGCGCCGCCCGAGCCCATCCCCGTCGAGCCGCCTCCGGCCTGGATCGCCGCGGCAGGGGGCGCCGACTCAGTCATCGTGGGTGTGCCGGAGGTCTCACTCGTCGGGGTGGTGGTCGGCAGGCTCACCGAGGTCGCGCTGGATGCCGCCGTCACCGTGGAACCACCGGTCGAGCTCGTCGCGAGAGTCGAGCCGGGCGAGCCGGGCGCGGCGGCCTCGGCGAGCGACGGCGCTCCGGGTATGGTGAGCGAGTTCACCGTGGAGCTCACCGTGCTGGAGCTCAGCGTGGAGGCTGAGGCCCCTCCGGAGGCGCTCTGCGTGGTGAGGTTCGTGACACCCGTCGCGTTGAATGCGTTCGCCCCGCTCGAATTCCCGGCGGCCGTCGCCGCGAGTCCCTTCGATGGAACGGCGGCCTGCCCCGCCTCGACGTAGATGTCGTTGAGCGCCGCGGGCTCCTGGCTGTATCGAGGATCGACGTCCATGACGACGTGGTATTGGTTGAGGACCTGATAGATGGTCGCGACCAGCTCCTGCCCGAAGGCATCGTAGAGGATGTTGTCGATGTTGACCGACGCGATGCCGAGGCGCGAGGCGGTATCGCGATCGATGTTCACGAAGGACTCGAGCCCGTGCTCCTCCTGGTCGGTGTCGACGTCGGTGACGGCCGGCTCGAGCTTCATTTGATTGGCGAGGCGAGTCGCCCAGTACCTGAGCGCGTCCTCGTTGTCGCTTTGCAGAGTGTACTGATAGGTGGAGTTCGCCTGTCGCCCGCCGATCCGCATGTCCTGGACGGGATTCATGAAGACTCTGAGGCCCGTCACGCGGTTGAGCTGCGGCCGCAGCCGTGCGATGACCTGCTGGCCCGTCAAGTGATGGGGCCGCTCGGAGCGCGGCTTCAGCGTGGCGAACATGAAGCCGCTGCCGGCGCGCGTCCCACCCGTGAAGCCGACCACGTGGTCGACCGCGGGATCGTGGTCGATGATGTCGATGACCTGCCGCAGCTTGTCTTCGGTTGCCTTGAAGGAGATCGACTGGTCGGCGCGCATGCCGCAGTTGATCTGGCCGGTATCCTGCTGGGGGAAGAATCCCTTGGGCGCGATGACGTACAGGTAGATCGTGAGCGCGACGGTGCCGATCAGCAGCACGAGCATGACGGGCGCATGATCGAGCGACCAGTCGAGCCCGCGGCCGTAGACCGCGAGCGTTCGCGCGAAGGCGGCGCGGGCCCAGCGCGCGACGCGGCTCGGCGCGGCGGGGGCGGCGCCCTGCGCGTCTTGGGCCGTGCCGGGCTTCAGGACGTACGCGCACAGCATGGCGGTCGTCGTCAAGGAGATGACGAGGGAGATCAGCACCGCCGCGGACAGCGTCACCGCGAACTCGCGGAACAGCCGTCCGATGATGCCGCCCATGAAGATGAGGGGAATGAAGACGGCGATCAGCGACAGGCTGATCGAGAGCACGGTGAAGCCCACCTCGCGTGTGCCGGTCAGGGCGGCCTCGAAGCGGCCCATTCCCGCCTCGAGGTGCCGCGAGACGTTCTCGAGCACGACGATGGCATCATCCACGACGAAGCCCGTCGCGACCGTGAGCGCCATGAGCGAGAGATTGTTGAGGCTGAAGCCGACGAGGTACATGACGCCGATGGTGCCGAGAAGCGAGCTCACCACCGCGACGGCGGGGATCAGGGTCGCGCGCAGGCTCGAGAGGAACAGGCTCGTGACGAGGACGACGAGCAGCAGCGCGATGAGCAGCGTCACCTCCACCTCGCGCAGGGAGGCGCGAATGCTGACGGTGCGGTCGGAGGCGACGGTGAGGGTCACGTCCTTCGGCAGGTCCGCCCGCAGCTGCGGCAGGATCGCCTTGATCCCGTCGACCGTCTGGATGATGTTGGCGTCCGGCTGGCGCGTGACGATCACGATGATGGCCGGCTGGCCGTTGAACAGCCCCATGTTGTGGATGTCCTCGACGCCGTCGTAGACGTGCGCGATATCCTTGAGCCGCACCGCCTCGTTGTTGCGGTACGCGATCACGAGGTTCTGGTAGTTGGCGGCGGAGCGGCCGGTGTCGTTGGTGTACACCTGCCAGCGCATCGAGTCGTTCTCGATGACGCCCTTCGGGCGGTTGGGGTTCGCGGAATTGAGCGCGGCCCGCACGTCATCGAGGCTGATGCCGTACTCCGCGAGCGAGAAGGGCGCGATGTCGACGCGTACCGCCGGGAGCGAGGCGCCGCCGAGCTCCACGTTGCCCACGCCCTGCACCTGCAGCAGCCGCTGCTCGACGATGTTCGAGACCTCGTCGTAGATCTCGCTCAGCGTCTTGGTACTCGAGGTGAGCGCGAGAATCATGATCGGCGCCTCGGCCGGGTTCTCCTTGCGATAGGTCGGGTTGGCGCGCAGCGTGACGGGCAGATCGATGCGCGCGGCGTTGATGGCCGCCTCCACGTCGCGCGCGGCGCCGTCGATGTCGCGGTTGAGGTTGAACTGCAGCGTGATCTGCGTCTGGCCGGTGCGGCTCACTGACGTCATCTCGGTGACATCGGAGATGACGCCGAGGTGCTTCTCGAGGGGCTCGGCGACGCTGATGCCCATCGTCTCGGGGCTCGCGCCCGGAAGCTGCGCGGTCACCTGGATGGTCGGGAAATCCACCTGCGGGAGCGGCGAGACCGGCAGGAAGAAGAACGCGGCGATTCCCGAGAGCAGCAGCCCCGCCGTGAGCAGCGTCGTACCGGCCGGGCGGCGGACGAACGGCTCGCTGAGGTTCATGTGGCGAGCTGGCCGGAGGCCGGCGCTTCGCCGTACCCGTAGTGGCGGGTGAGGCGGTCGAAGACGAGATAGATCACGGGCGTCGTGAACAGCGTGAGCAGCTGGCTCACGATGAGTCCGCCGAAGATGGAGATGCCGAGCGGGCTGCGCAGCTCGTGGCCGATTCCGGTCCCGAGCATGAGCGGAATGGCCGCGAACAGGGCCGCCATCGTCGTCATGAGGATCGGCCGGAAGCGCAGCAGAGCCGCCTCGTGGATCGCCTCGAGCGCGCTCTTGCCCTCCCGCTCGGCCTCGATGGCGAAGTCGATCATCATGATCGCGTTCTTTTTGACGATGCCGATGAGCAGCACGATGCCGATGATGCCGATCACATCGAGGTCGCTTCCGGTGATGAGGAGCGCGAGCAGCGCGCCGACGCCCGCCGAGGGCAGCGTCGAGAGGATCGTGAGCGGATGGATGAAACTCTCGTACAGCACGCCGAGGACGATGTAGACGCAGACGATCGCCGCCACGATCAGCCACAGCTCGTTCGCGAGGGACGCCTGGTAGGCGCCCGTCGCGCCGAGGAAGACGGTCGTGATGCTCGGCGGGATGCGGATGGCGCGCTCGGCGCTGCGGATCGCATCGACGGCGCGGCCGAGCGAGACGCCGGGGGCCGTGTCGAAGCCGATGTTCGCGGCCGGGAACTGCTGGGCGCGGCTGATCTGTAGCGGCGCGTTCTCCACCTTGACCGATGCGAGCGAGGTGAGCGGCGTCGGCGTGCCCGATCCGGTCGCGACGTTCACGAGATCGAGCTGGCTCGGGTTCGTGATGATTCCCGGCTTCTCCTCGAGGATCACGCGGTACTCGTTCGTATCGGTGAAGATGGTCGAGATGATCCGCTGGCCGAAGGCGCTGTAGAGCGCCTCATCGACGGTGGCGGCCGTCACCGAGAGCCGCCCGGCGGTGTCGCGGTCGATGTCGACCAGCACGGCGAGGCCCTGATCGAGGGTGTCCGAGACGACGTTGCGCAGCTCCGGCGCCTGCCGAAGCTTCGCGACGAGCGTGCGCGTCCAGCGCGTCACCTCGTTGGGGTCCGCTCCCTGCAGCGCGAATTGATACTCGGTCGGGCCGCTCTCGGCGTCGATGGTCAGGTCCTGCACCGGCTGCAGATAGAGCGTGACGCCGGGGACGTTGCCGACGAGCTGGTACAGCCGCTGCATCACGACGGCCTGTCCGGGCCGGTCGTGGAAGGGCTTGAGATTGATGTACATCCGACCCGAGTTGAGCGTGGTCGAGTTGACGCCATCGACCCCGACGAAGGAGCTCAAGCTCTCCACGTCCGGGTCCTGAAGGATGGCGCGGGCGGCCTGCTGCTGCAGCTCCTTCATGCGGTCGAAGGAGATCGACTGCCGCGCCTCGATGACGGCCATCAGCTCGCCGGTGTCCTGCGTGGGAAACAAGCCCTTCGGCATGAGCAGGTACAGCACGGCGGTGAGCGCGAGGGTGAAGAAGGCGACGACCAGCGTCTCCCCCTGGTGGGCGAAGACCCAGGCGAGGCCGCGGTCGTACCAGGCGACGACCTTGTCGAACCCGATTTGCCAGTAATGTCCGATGCCCGCGGGCGGCACGTGAGGCTCGCGCTTGAGCCAGCGCGCCGACAGCGATGCGGTGAGAGTGAGCGAGACGACGGCGGAGATCACGATCGTCGTCGCGAGCGTGACGGCGAACTCGCGGAACAGGCGGCCCACGACATCGCCCATGAAGAGGAGCGGAATGAGCACGGCGACGAGGGAGACCGTGAGGGAGATGATGGTGAAGCCGATCTGCTCGGCGCCCTTCAAGGCGGCCTGCAGCGGCGGGAGGCCCCCCTCGAGGTGGCGCGAGATGTTCTCGATCATCACGATCGCATCGTCCACGACGAAGCCGCTCGCGATGGTGAGGGCCATCAGCGTCAGGTTGTTGATGCTGTAGCCCATCAGGTACATCGCCCCGAACGTCCCGACGAGCGAGATCGGCACCGCGAGCCCCGCGATGAGCGTCGCCTGCGCGCTGTGCAGGAAGAGGAAGATGACGAGGACCACGAGGAAGACCGCGAGGAGCAGCTCGAGCTCCACGTCGCGGACGGACGCGCGAATGCCGATCGTGCGGTCCGTCAGGATGTCGACGTGCAGCCCTTGCAGGCTCGCGAGGATCTGCGGCAGGCGCGCCTTGATGGCGTCCACCGTCTCGATCACGTTGGCGCCCGGCTGGCGCTGCACGTTCACGACGATGGCGGGAGTCGTGTTCTCCCACGCGGCGAGCTTGTCGTTCTCGGGGCCCTCGACGATGGTGCCCACGTCCTTCAGGCGCACGGGAGAGCCATCGTGGTACGCGATGATCAGATTGCCGTAATCGGCGGCCGTGTAGAGCTGATCGTTCGCGTTGATCGTGTAGTCGCGGGTGGGCCCGTCGAAGCTGCCCTTGGCCTCGTTCGAGTTCTGGTTGCTGATCACGGTCCTCAGCTGATCGAGGGTGAGGCCGATCGAGGCGAGGACCTGGGTGTCCACCTGGATGCGAACCGCGGGCCGGGAGGCGCCGTTCACGGTGACGAGCCCCACGCCCGGGACCTGAGAGAGCTTCTGGGCGAGCCGCGTCTCGACCAGATTCTCGGCGTCGAGGATCGGAACGGTGGAGGAGGTGACCGCGAAGCTCAGGATCGGCGCGTCGGCCGGGTTGACCTTCGCGTACACCGGAGGCGCGGGAAGATCGCTCGGCAGCAGCGCAAAGCTCGCGTTGATCGCGGCCTGGACTTCCTGCTCCGCCTCATCGAGCGGAAGCTGAAGGGAGAACTGCAGCGTGATCACCGAGGCGCCCGCGGAGCTGATCGAGGACATCCGGTCGAGCCCGGGCATCTCCCCGAACTGCCGCTCGAGCGGCGCGGTGACGGTCTGGCTCATCACCTCCGGGCTCGCGCCCGGATACTGCGTCGCCACCTGGATCGTCGGATAGTCCACCTCCGGCAGCGCGGAAAGCGGCAGGAAGTGAAAGCCGACGATCCCCGCGAGCACGATCGCGGCCATGCAGAGCGAGGTCGCGACGGGCCGCAGAATGAAGGGGCGCGACGGACTCATGGGCGGTCGAATCTCAGGGTGAGGGGGCCGGTCCCTGCGCTCATTCTCCCTGCTGCCCCGCTCCCTGCCGGGCCGGGGGCTGCCGGCCGGCGCCGGTATCGCCCGACTGCGCGTGCCGGTGGCGCCATCCGTTGGCGCCGCCTCGGCGCTCACCGGCCTGCCCGACCTGCCCGGGGCGTGGCTGGCCGAGCTCGGCGGTCTGTCCCGGGAGGCGCACGGTTGCTCCGTCAACCAGCCGATCGCCCCCCTCGGTCACCACACGCTCGCCGACATTGAGGCCCGAGGCAATCGAGATCTTGTCGCCATCCGAGGGGCCGGTCTTCACGGGCCGGATATGAACGGTGCTGTCCGGCGCGATGACGTAGACGTAGTCGCCCTGCGGGCCGTGGCGGACGGCCGCCGAGGGCACCACGATGGCATCGCGCAGCGTGTTGAGGAGGAGCCGCACGTTGACGAACTGCTGCGGAAAGAGCGTGGCATCGGCGTTGCTGAATCGCGATTTGACGCGTACGGCGCCGGTCGAGGAGTCCACCATGTTGTCGAGCGTGAGGAAGCTGCCCTGGCCGAGCACGGTCGTGCGGGTACGATCGAGCACCGTCGTCGGCAGCTGCGCGCCTGCTTTGATGCGCGCCTGCAACGGCGGGATCTCGTCCGCGGGCAGCGTGTACATCACATCGATCGGCTGCAGCTGCGTGATGGTCGCGACGCCGTTCGCGAGGCTCGGCGTGACGTAGTTGCCCACGTCCACGGGCCGTATGCCGACCCGCCCGGAGATCGGCGCCGTCACGGTCGTCCACGCGAGATTGAGCTTCGCCGCATCGAGCGCTGCGCGATCGGTCGTGACCATCGCCTGCAGCTGCTGCTCGGTGGAGGTGTCCGTGTCGAGCTGCTGCTCGGCGAGGGAGTCCTGCTTCACGAGCACCTGATCGCGCTTGACGATGAGGCGCTGGTTCGCGAGGTTCGCCTCATCGCGCGCGAGGCTGCCCTGGTCTTGCTCCACGGTGATCTGGAACGGGCGCGGATCGATCTGAACGAGGGGGTCGCCCGCCTTCACCATCTGGCCCTCGTGGTAGTAGACCTTGGTCATCACGCCCGAGACCTGGGCCTGCACCACGGCGGTGGCGAGGGGCGTCACCGAGCCGAGAGCGTCGAGGTAGATCGGCACGTCCTGATGGGTCGCCACGGCGAATCCCACGTCGGTCGCGGCTGCCCGGAACCGCGCGAAGCGGCCCTGTTGACCTGCTGCGTTGCGGTGCGCGAGATACCAGGCGAGGGCGCCGACGAGGCCGATGCCGAGAAGCACCAGCAGCATGCTCACGAGCTGGGGGCGGCGAACCTTCCTCTCCGTCTGGCGCGGCGAGGACTCGCGCAGCTGAAGCGGCGCAAGCTCGAGGTCACTTCTCGGTATGTCGTTCATGCATTACCCGTCGTGTGGAGGAGCCGGGGCTCGACTCACGTGAATCTCAATCAAATCGCGCCCGAGGAAGCCGCCTGCGCGCCCGCCGCCATCTGAGGCTTCTCTCCCGCCGAGAGCGGTCGCGCGCGCCGAAATGTATCCTTTTGTCAGCACTAGGCCTCGTCGCGCCGCGGGCGCTACCGTGCAATTCAGCGCAGACCATACGGGACTCGAATCGATCCCGTCGACACCCGTGCTACGAAAGGCGGGATGGGAGGTATGGACAGCCCAAATGGCGGAACGAGCGCGGCGCCCGATTCCCCGATATTTGTACAGTTTAGCGCGCCTTTGGTTCCCCGTGTGAAACGCGCGAGTCGAGCTCGGGGAGCCACGCATCCGGCAACGACGTCCCGGGGCCCGCGCCGGGCCACAATCGATTACAACTATCGCGGCGGCAAGCCGAATCCGGCGACGACGAGCGCGCCTCTCAACGCATACCGGCCGGCCCAGGGCGCGGGCGTCAACGCCTGCAGGGCGAGGGGCCTCGCCGGCGCGATGCGCAAGGCCCCGGACTCGACGCTCACGCTCACGTCGGAGAAATTGAGCCACTCGCGGGTGAGGGGAAACTGGCACTTGAAGAACGCCTCCTTCGCGCTGAACAGGAGGGTCGCCATGTCGGCCGCCCGGGCGGCCGGCAACGTGCCGAGCCATTGAATCTCCGGCGGGGTCGCGATCTGACGCCACAGGCGGCGATGCACCGCGCCGCGCCGCTCGGCATCGACGCCGAGGGAGGCGGCCTCGGTCGTCCTCGCAACCACGACGCCGCAGAAGCCCGCGGTATGAGTGATGCTGCCCGTGATGCCCTCCGGCCAGAGGGGCTCGCGGTCGGCGCCCACCCGCAGCGGGAAGTCCGCGATGGCGAGCTCGGCGAGCGCCCGGCGGGCGCAGGCGCGGCCGGCCGCGAACTCCCCGGCACGCTTGGCGACGGCCCGTCTGACATATCGGGCCTCCTCCGCGCGCAGCGTCTCGGGCCCGATCGGTTCCCGCGCCTCAAAGGCGATCACGCGACAGGAAAAAAGCCCGCCGAGCAAGCGGGAGACTCGCAAATTATCGCTTCGCACGGCCGGCCGGGCCCACCTCTGATTCGGCATCTAACAGCAAAGATGCCATCGAGCGCGAGGGCTTGCAAAATCTTCAATGATGTGTTCCACAAAGGCGCCGGGGCCGCTCGGAGCAGGCCCCGAACCGCCCGTTAGGGGGCCAAATTTGGTTGTCGCGAGCTCGGGGAGCACGAACAAACAGACAAGAGCCGCACGAGGCGCTAAGATATTAGAGTTAGAATACGTTGGTTGACAGTCGTCTCGCTCAAAATCAAGTATCAATCGGAGCTTGCACATGCCACGTCCACGTCGGAAGAGAGTGCTTTGGACCCCCGCTGAATTGAAGTTGCTGCGAAAGCTCGCGGGCCGGCAAGGGGTTCGCCGCATTGCCCGCCAGCTGAAGCGCAGCGAGGCCGCCGTGCGCTTCAAGGCCTGGCAAAAGCGGATCAAGCTCGCCGTCAAGAAGGCCTGAGCGTCCGGGGCTCGCCCCGCCGCCCGCGGTGGGGCGAGCCGCCGGCAATCCCCGCCGGCCTGCTCGCCGGCCGAGCGTCTCTCTTCCGGCCAGCTTGCCCACACCGCGGTCGCGCAGAGTCGCGGCCGTTGCTTCGCACCATGATTATGTCCGCCGACGCCGGCGAGGGCGCGTCGCAGACATTCGGCGCGGCGACGACTGCGGCCGCGTGCGATGGCCCCTGCGGCGGCCCCATACCGCTCGCGGCTTGCGCGGGGAACCTCTTGGCGCTACCGTCGTTTGCATCGAAGGCCGCTCCGCCTCGAGCGGCTCTGACCGTCGGAGGGTATATGCGCGCTGTCCTCGTCGCCGCTCTCCTGCTGGCTTTCGTTCCCGTCGCAAGCGCTCAGAGCGAGTCGGCGTCCGATGCCGCCGCCGTCCAGCGGGCGAAGGCGTGCATCGCGGCCACCGAGGGCAAGCGGCTCTCCGACGCGCAATACCGGGCGTACATGAGCGAATGCCTCGCATCGACGCGCTCTCCGCGGGATCTGTTTGAGTCCACGCGGACGATCGAGCGCCGCTGCAACACGATCGCGAACGACCGGCAGCTCACGGCGCAGGACCGCGTCGCGTTCATGGCGTCCTGTCGCAGAAAGGGCGGCTGAGCCCTGCGCGGCGCGCTCGGCTGGTGCGCGGCCGCGCTGCTCGTCACGCGCGGCGCCTCGGCGCTCGCCGCGCCCGTGATTCACGACTTGCGGGTTGACAATGCGGCGGCGCGCGGCGGCACGGGTCTGCCCTACGTCATCGAGCCGGCCCGGCTCGCGGCGGGCGCGCCGCAGTACGTCGATCGTGCGGACACGCTCGCCGGAGCCGTGCCGCGAGCGGCGCCGGGTGAGATATTGATCCGCACGGCCGACGGAGACCGGTTCGCCGCGGCGGGCGCGGCGAGCTTCATGAGCTTCACCGTCGAGCGCAGCTCGGCGGTGTACGTCGCCCGCGACACGGCCCTCGCGGCGGAGCCGGCCTGGCTCGCGGCGAGCTTCCTCGACACCGGCAAGCAGCTCGCGGCGATGCGGGCCGGCCGGATCGAGCCGTACGAGCTCTACGTCAACGTGTATCCGGCCGGCGCGCGGGTGAGGCTCGGAGCGAACCTCGCGGCGGGCGCCGATGCGCGCGGCGAGGGGGGCATGTACAGCGTCATCGTCGTGCCGACGCCGGTCGATACGCTTCCCCCGACCGCGCCCTTGGAACTGCACCGATCGTGCGCGACGGCGGCGGTCGTCGGGCTCGAGTGGACCGCCTCCACGGACAACGTAGGCCTTGCGGGCTACCGGATCGTCCGCGACGGAGCGGTGATCGCGACGGTCTCGCCCGCCGAGACGCGGTACGCGGACACCGCCGTCGGCGGCGCGAGGCGCTACACCTACGCGATCGCCGCGTTCGACGGAGCGGGCAACGCGACGCGCTCGCGGCCGCTCCGCGTGCGGACCTCTGCCCGGGCGCGGCTCGGCGACCCCGCTTACTGCCCGAGCGCGACGATCACCTCGATGAGGTTCCGGTTCGCCTCCGCCTACAGCGAGACGCAGGGAGACAAGGCGGACGCGCCGCCCTACTCGGACGGCAGCGACCTCTGGCCGCTCACTTGGGGCGCGGACGGCGACCTGTACACCTTCTTCGGCGACGGCTGGGGGCTCTGCGGCCAGCTCGACACCGGCCCCGCGAGCGGCGCGGACTACACGAGCTTCGGGTTCGCGAGAATCTCCGGACCCGCGCCTCGCGCCGGCGGCGCGCCGTGCCCGTCGCCGCGGATGCAGAATCTCTACGGCGGATATCTCTCGATCCGCCCGTACGGGGGAGGCAAGCGGGGGCTCCTCAACGGCAAGGCGGGCGCCGTCATCGCCGTCGGCGACGATTTCTATGCAATCGGGGGCATCTGGCGGCCGGGCGATCCCGGCGGCCCGACCGACTCGCCCAATCATTCGGAGATCGTGTACTCGCTCGGAAACGCCCGCTCCTGGCAGGATGCCCCGTGGACGTTCTGTCGAGCGGATGCTAAGGGAAATCCCGATCCGACGGGCGGCCTCGACGGCGGACTCGGAGTGTGCCCATCGGGCTTCGTCAATTTCGGCCCGGGATACGCCGGCGCGGCCGACGACTACGTCTATCTCTACGCCCAGAACAACAATCCCGCGAGCTGGGACCATCCGGGCCGCGACGTCATGGCGAATGCGACATACCTGCTGCGCGTGCCGAAGGACCGTCTACTCGATCCGACGGCGTACCGCTACTACGCGGGGCTCGACGCGAGGGGGGAGCCCATCTGGAGCGGCCGGTCCTCTCGCAGGCAGCCCGTGTTCGTCGACCCGGCTCCGCCGCAGGCGGACCCCCACGGATTCCTCTTTCCCATGTACATCATCGTGAAGGAAGCCGTCTACGATGCGCCCCTCGGCCGGTACATCGCGACGGCTCACGGCGAGAAGGTGGGCCAGACCGCCTTCTACGAGGCGCCCCATCCCTGGGGTCCGTGGTCCGTCATCTATTACTCCAACATCGATGCGGCGCGCGGCGGAACGGGCGGCTGGGGCAATCTCGGAGCCGGCGAATGGAAGGCTTCCCGATCGAGGTACCTCGGCGCGGATTCCCTCGGCGCGCACATCGGCAACGGCTGGACGAGCGCCGACGGCAAGACGCTGTGGATCGCGTTCTCCTCGGACGGCAAGGCGCCCCGGAACGCGAGGCTCACGCGCCTCGCCGGCCATTGGATGGACTCGCTCAACGTCGTCGAGGCGAAGCTGCGGACGCGCTGAGCGCACGCGCGGCGCCGGCCTTGCGGCGCGCGCTCTTTCCCGCTTTGCCTCGCGGCGCGGGGCCTCTTCCGCGCCTTGCGGGGTCGCCGGAGGCCTCGCGTCCGGCCGGAGCGGGCGTCTCGGGCGACGCCGACGCGGAGCGCGCGCTCCGGCGGCGCGCTTGCTTCCAGGCCTTGCGCGCGGCCTCGGCTCGCTTGCGCGCACGCTTCGCCTCGCGCTTCGCCTCCTTGTAGCGCTTGCGGACGCGTTTCAGCTCCTCCTTCGCGAGCCGAACGTTCTGCTTGGCGACGTCAACCCGCAGATTGGCGCGCCCGGCCGCCGCGGCGAGCTCCTGTTCGCTCCGAGCGGCTGCATCCGGCGCCTCGGGTTGACTGCGGTTCTTCATGCTGAGCCTCTCGCCTGGGGAAGGCCCGCGAGTGTCACATAGGGCTCGGCCGCGCGCCACCGCTGTGCGAAGATGAGCTCATGGAGGAGATCTCGAGATCGCGCGGCTTGATGGGCTCGGTGCGCCGCTGGCTCGGCGGCCGGCGCGCCGCGGTCTCTCAAATACCTGCGCAGCCCGCCGAGCCGGCGCCCGCAGCGGCCGCGATCGACCGGCGAGTCGACGTGATGCTCGCGGAATGGCGGGACGTTCGCGCAAGCCTGCGGCATGCGGATGGCACGCGGCTCGCGCAGCTCGCTCTCTTCATCGCCGGCTCCGCCGCGATCGCCGGCGGGTACCTCGCAGTCGCCGCCGCGCCCGATCCGCGTCTCGACCTCGCGCGCTGGGCGCTCCCTGCGCTCGGGCTGCTCGTGAGCCTCGTGTTCCTCGCGCTGGAGCTCGGCTCGATCGCATACCGGCGGGCGCTCGCGCGGCGCGGCCGGCAGATCGAGACGGCCATGCAAATCCTGCTGCCGGGCACCGGACGCGTGCGGCCGCTCGCGCTGCTCTGCGACCTTCACATCGGCGAGGGCGAGTGGGCCCGAGCCGCAGTATGGGTCGCCGGCGCGCTGTACGGCCTCGCTCTGCTCGCCTGGATCGCGGCGCTCCTCGCGACGGCGCTCGGCTCGCGGTGAGTCTCAGCGACTGACCGGCGCCGCGCCGCCGCAGGTCGTCATGACGAGTCGCCATGACAGGAGACGCTCCGCGGTGCCATCATAGAGTCGTCGGGCGCAGCCGGGCCGCATCGAGCGGCGATTGCGCATCGCGCCCGCCGCCGGGAGATCTCCATGACATCGAACCGAGCGATCATCGCGAGACCGAAGGGGACGGGCCGGATTCGAGCCGTGGCGCTCGCAGCCGCTTTGGCGCTCCTCGCATCAGGGCAGGCCTCGCTCGCCGCAAGGTCGCACCCAACGAGAGCGCTCAAGATCGGGATCGTCGGGACCGGCCACATCGGCGGCACGCTCGCCTCGCTCTGGGCGAAGGCCGGCTACGAGATCACGATCTCCTCGCGCCATCCCGAGGAGCTGCAGACGCTCGCGCGCTCGCTCGGGCCGAGAGTTCACGTCGGCACGCCGCGCGAGGCCGCCGAGTTCGGCGACGTGGTGCTCATCTCGGTGCCCTACGGCGCGTTGCCGCAGGTGGGCCGGGATCTCGCGCCCGAGCTCGCAGGCAAGATCGTTCTCGATACCGGCAATCCCTATCCACAGCGCGACGGCGAGATGGCCGTGGAGGCGCGCCGCAAGGGCGCGGGAGTCGCCTCCGCGGAGTATCTGCCCGGCGTGCGGCTCGTGCGCGCGTTCAACGCCATCACGGCCGGCAATCTCGCGAGCCAGGCTCATCGCCACGGGGCACTCATCGGCATTCCGCTCGCCGGCGACGACCCGAAGGCGCTCGCCGTCGCCGAGCGCTTGGTGCGGGATGCGGGATTCGCGCCGGTCGTCGTGGGCGATCTCTCTCGCGCGCGGGAATTCGATGTCGGCACACCGGTGTATGTGAAGCTGCTCACCGCCCGCCAGCTCCGCGATGCGCTCGGACTCACGGGCGGCTCCGCCGCCGGAGCGCCCGCGCCGGCGCATTA
>JASHSR010000258.1 GCA_030038645.1 Gammaproteobacteria bacterium | reverse complement strand
GAAGGTGCACTCCGGCGGCAAGCCTGCGGTGAGCGAGTTCCGCCCGGTCGAGTTCTTCGGCACGAGCGCATCCGGATCGCTGCGCGCAACGCTCGTCGAGGTCGTCCTGCACACCGGCCGCACGCATCAGATCCGAGTGCATGCCGCGCACGCCGGCCACCCGATCGCCGGCGACGAGAAATACGGCGACGAGGCCTTCAACCTCAGCCTGCGGGACCTCGGGCTCGAGCGCATGTTCCTGCACGCCCACACCGTGAGCTTCGAGTGGCCCGAGGGCGGCCCGTTCAGCGCAAGCGCGCCGCTCCCGCCTGAGCTCCGTCGCGTCCTGGACCGGCTGACGGCCGCCCGCCGCCGCTCCCCCGCTACGGCACCTCGTACCCGAGCCCCCGCAGCGTCGCCGCGAGCCAGATGAGCGGCAGGCCGATCAGGCCCGTCGGGTCCTCGCTCTCGATGCGCTCGGTGAGGCCGATGCCGAGCGCCTCGACCTTGAAGCTGCCTGCGCAGTCGAAGGGCCGCTCGCGATCCACATAGCGCTCGATCTCCTCGGAGGTGAGGCGACGAAACACGACGCGCGTCGTGTCGAGGTGCGAGGCGCTGAACGGCGGGGTCGGGCGGACGACGGCACAGGCCGTGTGGAAGAGCGCGGTCGTCCCGCTGAGCTCTGCGAGCTGCGCGCGCGCGCGCGCCGCATCGCCGGGCTTCTCGAGGATCGATCGGCCGGCGGCGGCCACTTGGTCGCTGCCGATGACGACGGCGCGCGGGTGATGCTCCGCGACGGCCTGCGCCTTCGCCATGGCGAGCCGCACGGCGCGCTCGGACGGGCTCTCGCGGGCGGCGTGAGTTTCCTCGAGACCCGGATCCTCGACGGAGAATTCGACGCTCAGCCGCTCGAGCAGCATCCGCCGATAGCGCGAGGTGGAGGCGAGGATCAGGCGCGCGGGGACCGTCACAATTCACCTACGAGAAACAAGAGCTTAAGCGAGAACGAGCGCTTTGACTTGGGAGGAGTCGCTACCTATCATACGCGCCCCATGTCGGAGGACTGGTCGAAGCCGCGTGACATCGACCCGTTGGCCGACGGGCGAGTCAGCATCGACTTCGCGATCGCGATCGCCGATTTTCCACGACTTCGGCCGCAGCTCGCGCGCGCGGATGGCCGCGTGACGGGGCGGGTGCGTTTCGGCCGTGAGCAGGGCATGCCCGTCGCGGACGTGGAGGTCTCGGCGCAAGCCGAGCTCACCTGCCAGCGATGTCTCGCTCCGCTCGTGTGGCCCGTGCAGAGCAGCGGCAGAGTGGTCCTGGTGGCCGACGCCACGGAAGCCGAGCGCGCGCCCGAGGGGCTCGAGCCCCTCTTCGCGCCGGACCATCGGATCAGCGTGCGAGACTTGGCGGAGGAGGAGCTCCTTCTCGCGCTGCCGATCGTTCCGCTGCACGCGGCCTCGACTTGCGCGGGCTCGGAGTCGGCGGGCGAGGCGCGACATCGACCGTTTGAGCGGCTGAATGAGCTGTTGAATGAGTCGCCGGGAGCGATTCATGACGAGGGGCCGAGTAGACGCACGCGATAGTTTTTGAGGAGACTGCATCCATGGCCGTTCAGAAAAGCCGCAAGACGCCGTCGCGTCGCGGCATGCATCGCTCGCACGACGCCTTGAGCAAGCCTGCGCTGTCGATCGACCCGCAGTCGGGGGAGACTCACCTGCGCCACCGCATCACACCGGACGGGTTCTACCGCGGACGCCGCGTGATCGAGAAGGCCGCCGAAGCCGAAGACCAGGAGTAGCCGTCGCGCGCCGGGAGTCGGGGGGCACGTTGCGCTCCATGAGCCGAGCGTTCGCGTGTTGGTAGTCGCGGTCGACGTGATGAGCGGCGATCGCGCGCCACGGGAGCGCGTCGCGGGCGCCCTGCGCGTGCTGCGCGACGACGGTGCGCTCAGCGCCCTGCTGGTCGGAAAGCCCGCGGATATCGCCCCGGAGCTCGAGAGGCTCCCGGGCGGGCTCAAGGAGCGGATCGAGATCGTCCCGGCATCGCAGGTCATCGCGATGGACGAGGCACCGCGGACTGCGATGCGCCGCGGGCGCGACTCCTCCATGCGGATCGCCTTGAACCTCGTGAAGGAAGGGCGGGCCGCCGCCTGCGTGAGCGCGGGCAATACCGGAGCGCTGACGGCCATCTCCCACTTCGTGCTGAAGACCGTCGAGAGCGTCGAGCGCGCCGCCATCATGTCGGCCATCCCCTCCTCGAGGGGGCATACGCACATGCTCGACCTCGGCGCCAACACGGGCGCGACGCCGCTGCAGCTCTACCAGTTCGCGAGCATGGGATCGATCGTGGCCCGTGATCTCTACGGCATCGAAGCCCCTCGCGTCGGCCTTCTCAATATCGGCGAGGAGGACATCAAGGGCCACGAGGTGGTGCAGGCCGCGCACGCGCTGCTCACGGGCGGCGGCGTCCGCTACGTCGGGTTCGTCGAGGGCGATGGAATCTTCTCGGGCGAGGTGGACGTGGTCGTCACCGACGGCTTCACCGGCAACGTCGCGCTGAAGACCATGGAAGGCCTCGCGCGGCTGATCGCGGCGCGCACGCGCCGGGAATTTCAATCGTCGGTGCGCGGGGCGCTTGCCGGCTGGATCGCGAGGCCGGTGCTGCGCCGGCTCGCCGAAGGGCTCGATCCGCGGCAGTACAACGGCGCCTGCATGGTCGGCCTGCGCGGCATCGTCGTGAAGAGCCACGGCCACGCCGATGCGACGGCCTTCGCTCGGGCGGTGGAGCTCGCCGCGCATGCCGCGCGCGGCGGCCTCACGGCGCACATCGCGCAGGCGTTCGCGCCCCAGGGGTGTTGATGTACTCGCAGATCGCCGGCACCGGAGCGCACCTTCCCGAGAAGATCGTCACGAACTGCGATCTCGAGCGCACGATGGACACGACGGATGCGTGGATCCGGGATCGCACCGGCATCGAGCGCCGCCACATCGCGGCGGAACACGAGACGACCGTCGATCTCGCCGAGCCGGCCGCGCGCCGCGCGATCGAGGCCGCGGGGGTGCGGCCGCAGGACATCGACTGCATCGTCTTCGCCACCTCGACCCCGGACTACATCTTTCCGAACTGCGGCGTGCTGCTGCAGCAGCGCCTCGGCTGCCGCGCCGGCGGCCCCGCCTTCAGCGTCGAGGCGGCCTGCAGCGGATTTCTCTACGCCCTCGCCGTCGCGGACAAATTCGTGCGGACGGGCGACGCCGCATGCGCGCTCGTCGTCGGAGCGGAGACGTTCTCCCGCATCACGGACTGGAGCGACCGCTCGACCGCGATCCTGTTCGCCGACGGCGCCGGGGCCGTCGTGCTGCGCCCTTCGAAGCGGCCCGGCATTCTCTCGACGCATCTGCATGCCGACGGCAGCTACAAGGACATGCTGTACTGCCCGGGCGGCGTCTCGAGGGACACGCCCGCCTTCGCGGGCGAGGAGCGGCGCAAGGCCATCACCATGGCCGGCAACGAGGTGTTCAAGATCGCCGTCACGAGCCTCGGCAAGGTGGTGGACGAGGCGCTCGCCGCCGCCCGGCTCGACCGGTCGGCGATCGACTGGCTCGTGCCTCATCAGGCGAACATCCGCATCATTCAGGCGACCGCTCGCAAGCTCGAGCTGCCGATGGAGCGCGTCATCGTCACCGTGCAAGATCACGGCAACACGTCCGCGGCCTCCGTCCCGCTGGCGCTCGACGCAGGAGTGCGCGATGGGCGCATCGAGCGCGGCGATCTGCTGCTGCTCGAGGCGTTCGGAGGCGGCGTGACCTGGGGAGCGGCGCTCGTCCGTTATTGAGGGAAGGGGACGAGCCGTCCTCCCCCGCGCCCTCCGGAGGCCGACAAAAGAAAACAGAACGCCGCACGAGTGCGGCGCTCTGTAACGCTTACGGAAACGAGACCGCTACTTCGAGACCGACCGCTTGAACATCCGGTCGATCTTCTCGTTGGTGGCATCGACCGCCGACTGGGCGGCCTGAGCGGCGGCCAGAGCCTGATTGGCCGTGCTCTGCGCCCCGTTCGCCGCCTGCTGGGCGGCTTGAGCAGAGCTTGCAGCCTGATCAGCCGAGGCCTTCGCCGCCTGCACGTCGGTCTGCAGCTTGGCGACCTGGGCCTTGAGGTCTGCGATGTCCGACTGCAAGGGCTTCAGGTCCTGGCAGCCCGCCAGACCGATCACGGCTGCTGCGGTAGCAATACTCATTACGATCGCGCTCTTCATGACAAACGTCCCCTTCTGGGTTGTTGAATTCGGGAGTCCCTGAAACAGGACAATGCGAGGCCATTAAGCGTAGTGCTTTCGCCTCAGCCTTCGCAAGCGACGCAACTGCATCAAATTTGGCCACAGATTGCAACTGGTTGACATCCAAAAGTGTCGGTGCACCGCGACATCTAGGCGGCGCGCCGATCGCGCAGCACTTCTCGGGCCGCGTTGTGGCCCGGCAGGCCGGTGACGCCGCCGCCGGGATGGCTGCCGGATCCACAGAGGTACAGGCCGGCGACCGGCGTCCGATAGGCGCCATGGCCGAGCACCGGGCGTGCGGCCCAGAGCTGATCGAGCCCCAGCGCGCCGTGAAAGATGTCGCCGCCGACGAGGCCGAACCGCTCCTCGAGATCGGCGGGGGAGAGAATGAGGGCGCCGACGATGCTGCGCTTGAAGTTCGGCGCGTGGTCCGTGACCGTGTCGATGATGGTATCCGCCGCGCGCTCTCGCTCGTCTCGCCAGGCGCGGCCGCCCGGGAGCGAGTAGGCGAAGTGCTGGCAGAAGAGGCTGGCGACGTGGGCTCCGGGAGGAGCGAGGGTCGGGTCGATGGTGCTCGGGATCAGCATCTCAATGATCGGTGCGCGCGACCACCCATCGGAGCGGGCGTCGAGATAGGCACGCTCCATATAGCCGAGCGATGGGGCGATGAGGATGCCGGAGCCATGATGCGCGCCATTTTGGGGCAGAGCGTTGAAACGCGGCAGCTCAGTTAGAGCGACGTTCATTCGAAAAGTTGCAGAATTACAGCGATAGCGCTCGATTCGGGCCCTGAAATCGGCGGGAAGCGCATCGCGCTCGAGCCAATCGAGGAAGAGCAGCTTCGGATTGACGCTCGCGGCGACGATCCGGGCGCCGAGCCTCGAGCCGTCGGCGAGCTGGATACCCGACACTCGGACGCGGTTTCCGCGGATGCGGTCCGTCAGAATGGACGCGACGGGCGCGTCGGTGCGGATTTGTGCGCCGAGGCGGAGCGCCTCCCGCGCCATCGCTTGCGTGATCGCCCCCATGCCGCCGAGCGCATGGCCCCACAGCCCCCGCTTGCCGTTCACTTCGCCGAAGGCGTGATGCAGCAATCCATATGCGCTCGCCGGTGCGTAAGGGTTTTGAAAGCTTCCGACGATGGCGTCGAAGCCGTGGAGCGCCTTGAGGGCGTCCCACTCGAGCCAGGCATCGAGGACATCGCCCGCGCTGCGAGTGAGCAATTCATGGACGTCACGTCGCGTTTCGGCAGGCAGGCGACGCAATTCCCGGCCCGTGGCGAGCAGGCTCCACAGGTCGCGGGGACCGTGGAGGCTCGCCGGCGGGGTCTTCAGCAAGAAGCTGCGCAGGTAGCGGACCACGCGCTCGAGCATGGCGTGAAAGGCGGGCAGGCGCTCGGCGTCGACGGGAGAGCGATGCTGCACTGCCGCGAGCGTGTCGGCGAGCGTGGGGCCGGCGCAGAGCGCGCTGCCGTCGGGCAGCGGCAGAAAGTTCTGCATCGGGCGCTCGATGAGGGTGAGCCCGTGCTCGGCGAGGCGCAGG